>NZ_NEWJ01000039.1:0-26210 GCF_002135045.1 Halorubrum sp. SD683 | reverse complement strand
CGGGGCGCTCGGGTCCGGCGGAACGTCGCGGTCCACGCGGGGGCGAGCCTGCTCGTCGGCGCGCTCGCGGCCGGCCTCGTGTACGGCGTCTCGCTCGCGGTCGGCGGCGGCCAGCCCGTGGCCGCGCTCGCGCTCCTCTTGGCGGGCGGTATCGCGCTGATCTCCGCGCTGCGGTGACAGTGCGAGCGCCAGGTTTACCGGGCCGCCCGCGCGCTGCGCGGCGATCGCGGACGCTTTTGTGCTGGCCCGGCGACGGCCGAGTATGCGAACCGAAGGGTGGTCGGCGTGACCGACCTCGTGACGTTCGGCGAGACGATGCTCCGCCTGTCGCCCCCGCGCGGCGAGCGGCTGGAGACGACGGACTCGCTCGACGTTCAGGCAGGCGGCGCCGAGAGCAACGTGGCGGTCGGCGCGTCGCGGCTCGGCGTCGACGCCGTCTGGCTCTCGAAGCTGCCGGACTCCCCGCCGGGGCGCCGAGTGACGAACGAGCTGCGGAGCCACGGAGTGACGCCCGAGGTGGCGTGGACCGACCCGGCTGAGGGCCGCGTCGGGACGTATTACCTCGAACGCGGCGGCACGCCGCGGGGGTCGAACGTCGTGTACGACCGCGGGGACGCCGCGATCACGACGGTGACGCCCGGGGACCTGTCGACGGCGTCGTTCGCGGACGCGAGCCGGTTCCACACCACCGGGATCACGCCCGCGCTGTCCGACCGCGCCGCGGAGACGGCGGCCGCGCTGCTGCGCGAGGCGGGCGACGCGGGGCTCACTCGCTCGTTCGACCTGAACTACCGGGAGAAGCTCTGGGACCCGGAGACCGCGCGAGCGGCCTACGAGAGCCTGTTCGAGCACGTCGACACGCTGTTCGTCCCGCGGCGGGACGCCCGCGAGGTGCTGGACCGCGAGGGCGACGCGGTCGCGATCGCGCACGGACTGGCCGCGGAGTTCGGCGTCGAGACGGTCGTCGTCACCCGCGGGACGGAGGGCGCGGTCGCGCTGCGCGACGGCGAGGTGTACGAGCAGGGCGTCTTCGACGCGGAGACGATCGACGCGATCGGCACCGGAGACGCGTTCGTCGCGGGCTACCTCGCGAAGCGGATCGACGGCGGCGACCTCCCGGCCGCGCTGGAGTGGGCGGCCGCGGTCGCGGCGCTGAAACGCACCGTCGCGGGCGACGTCGCCGTCGTCACGCCCGGGGAGGTCGAGGGCGTGGTGGCCGGCGGCGGCGGCATCGATCGGTAGTCGACCGGCGCGGGGCGAGCGCCGGAGCTAAACCCTTATCAGCGCGCGGGTGGCAGGTACGCCCGTATGAGCGACCTCCCGGACGACTTCGACTGCACGCTCACCAACTGGGAGTACATCTACGGGCTCTGCCGCAACGTCTCCGACGCGGTGAAGCGGGCCGACTTCGAGCCGGACGTGGTCGTCGCCCTCGCCCGCGGCGGCTGGTTCGCGGGGCGGTGTATCTGCGACTTCCTCGGGCTCAACGACCTCACCAGCCTCAAGATGGAACACTACGTGGGGGCGGCCGAGAAGAGCGACGAACCGCAGATCCGCTACCCGATGCCCGAGGGGAGCGTGGAGGACAAGAACGTCCTCATCATCGACGACATCGCCGACACCGGCGGCTCGATCAGCCGCGCCGAGGAGTACGTCGAGGACCGCGGCGCGGGCGAGGTCCGCACCGCGACCCTCCAGCTCTTGGGCACCTCCGAGTTCCAGCCCGACTTCGTGGGCGAACGGCTCGAACAGTGGACGTGGGTCGTCTACCCGTGGAACTTCCTCGAAGACATGATCGACCTCACGGAGGGCGCCATGGAGCGCGCCGACGACTCGACGTTCTCGCGGGAGGACCTCCGGCACTACTTAGAGGAGTACCACGGCATCGGCCGGATCGAGATGGAGGTCGCCCAGCCCGGCCGCCTCGACGAGGTCATCGACGAGATGGTCCGGCGGGACGTGGCCGAGCCCGTCGGCGACGAGACGTGGGCGCTCGCCGAGTAGTCGGACCGAGCGATGGCCCCCGGAGACGACGCCGACGCTGACCCCGCAGACGACGCGGCGCTCGACGCCCTCCTCGACGCCTACGCGCTCAAAGACGAGCGGCGCACGGGGTGGCAGCTCCGCGGGGTCGACGAGCCCGAGTCCGTCGCCGCCCACTCGTGGGGCGTCGCGTACCTCGTGTTGACGCTCGGGGACCGGTTCCGCGAGGATCTCCCGGGCGTCGACCGCGACCGCGCCCTCCGGCTGGCGGTCGTCCACGACGTCGCCGAGGCGGAGACAGGCGACGTGGCGACGCGGGCGGCCGACGTGACGGCCGACGACGACGCGGCCGGGGACGCGGTCGATCGCGAGGCGAAGGTCGCCGCCGAGCGAGAGGCCATGCGCGACCTCGCCGGCCCGCTCCCGGAGCGCGTGCGGGACGCGTGGGAGACGTACGAGGCCCGCAATTCGCCGGAGGCGGTCCTCGTCAAGGAGTGCGACCTGCTCGACACCTGCCTCCAAGCCCTGCGTTACGAGCGCGGCGACCGGTACGACCCGGAGCGCGGCGATCCCGATGCGTTCCGCGAGTACGACGACCTCGACGAGTTCTTCGCGACGAGCGAGCCGCGGCTCCGGACCGACGCCGGGGAGGAGCTGTTCGCGTCGATCCGCGAGCGGTACCGGGCGGCGCGCGACCGGTAAGCGCTCTCGCAGTCCGGTAGCGCCCGCGACCCCGACCGTTCAGCGGTTGCGAGGCCATCGACGGGACGGCGCTCGACCGTCACCGGCGCGAGCGACACCAGTAAGTGTCGGCCGGACCGATTCGGGCCATGGCATCGAACCGCGACGACGGGGTCGCGTCAGACGGCCCGGCGACCGGAGCCGGCCTCGTCGACCGCTGGACCGCGCTCGACCGCGGCTGGCAGGCGCTCGCGCTGGGGCTCGGGATCGTCGCCGCGCACCTCGTCGGGCAGGCGCTGTGACGGGGATCGGCGAGGCGGTCCGCGCGTACCTGCCCGGCCTCGCGCTGCTCGCGGGCGGCGCGGTCGCCGCGACGCTCGTCGCGGACGCGGTCCCCGGCCTCCAGCCGCTCGTCGTCGCCGTCGGGATCGGCGTCGGGCTCGGCAACACCGTCGGGATCCCCGAGATCGCGGAGCCGGGCGTGAGCGCCGACAAGCTGTTCTTAGAGACCGGCATCGTGCTGCTCGGCGCGGCGGTGGCGGTCGAGGAGTTCCTCGCCGCGGGACCGACCGTCCTCGGGCTCGTGGTGGCGGTCGTCGCCGGCGGGCTCCTGTTCGCGGAGGTCGTCGCGCGCGGGCTCTTCCGGATCGGGTCGCCCACGTCCTCCCTGTTGGCGGCCGGCGCGAGCATCTGCGGGGTCTCCGCGGTCGTCGCAATCGGCCGGGTGCTGGACGCGCGCGGGACCGCGATCACCTTCGCGGCCGCGACGATCCTGCTGTTCGACGCCGCGACGCTCGTCGCGTTCCCGCTCGCGGGCGAGTGGCTCGGCCTCACCGGTCGGCAGTTCGGCGTCTGGGCGGGCGTGAGCATGTTCTCGACCGGCCCCGTCGCGGCCGCCGGGTTCGCCTACTCGCCCGAGGCGGGGCAGTGGGCGACCGTGACGAAACTGGCGCGCAACTCGCTCCTTGGCGGCGTCGCGGTCGCGTACTCGCTGGCGTACGCGGCGCGGTCGGCCGCCGACCCCGGCGTCCGGCGGCTGTGGGCGGAGTTCCCGAAGTTCCTGCTCGGCTTCCTCGCCGTGGCGGCGGTCGCCAACAGCGGGCTGCTCTCGCCGGCCGCGCTGGCGTCGATCGGGCGCGTGTCGGACGCGCTGTTCGCGCTGGCGTTCGTCGGCCTCGGGCTCTCGATCCGGGTCGACGACATGCGTGCGGTGGGCGCCGCGCCCGTCGGCGCGGTGCTCGTCCACCTCCTCGCCGTGAGCGCGGTCGCGCTCGCGGCGGTGCGCTGGCTGCTGTGAGACGGGTTCTCCGCGGAGCCGTCGACGACGCGCCGGGCCGTCGACCGCGGCCGCCGACCGCGTTCACTCCTTATAAGTAGCGAGCGGGCGCACTCGGGGTATGGGAACCATCGGATTCATCGGCGGCAGCGGCATCTACGAGGCGCTCCCCCTCAACGACGTGCGCGAGGTCGCGTTCGACACGCCGTACGGCGAGCCGAGCGACGCGGTGACGATCGGCGAGTTCGGCGACACGGGCCGCGAGGTCGCCTTCCTCCCGCGCCACGGCTCGAACCACGGCGTCTCGCCGACCGACCTCCCGTACCGCGCCAACATGTACGCCCTGAAGCAGGCGGGGGTCACCCACGTGTTCGCGTCGAACGCGGTGGGGAGCCTGAAGGAGGAGTTAGCGCCCGGCACGCTCGTCGTTCCCGACCAGATCTACGACCGGACGAAACACCGCGACCTCTCCTTCTACGGCGACGGGGTCGTCGTCCACCAGCCGTTCGCGGATCCGTACAGCCCCGAACTCGTCGACCACCTCACCGAGGCGGCCGAGTCCGCCGTCGGCGGCGAGGGGGACAACGGCACGGACGTCGTGAAGGGCGGCACTTACGTCTGTATCGAGGGGCCGCAGTACTCGACGCGCGCGGAGTCGGAGTTCTACAAGAGCCAAGGCTGGGACCTCGTCGGCATGACCGCGATCCCGGAGGCGAAGCTGGCCCGCGAGGCCGAGATCGCGTACGCGACGATCGCCGGCGTCACCGACTACGACGTGTGGAAGGCGGACAGCGAGGTGACGCTCGAAGAGGTGCTCGAGAACGCCGAGCAGAACCAGGCGGCGATCAAGGCCGCCGTCGAGGAGGCCGTGCGGACCCTGCCCGAGGACTTGGAGTGTGACGCGCACACGTCGCTCGAAGGCACCGTCAACACGCCGACGGAGGCGATCCCCGAGGAGACGAAGGAGCGCGTTGAGCCCCTGCTCGGCGACTACTTGTAAATAGACGCGCCGTGCGGTGGCGCGTGCCTGTGAGCGGCCGGAGCGAAGCGGCGGCCACGAGGAGCACGCGCGAGGGAGTCGGTCGCCCGGAGCAGCGCGGAGGGCGACCGACGAGGCTGGGGAGGTGTGAGGCGCGGTGTCGTGCGGGGTGGGACCCAAAGGGGTAGTCGCCGGCGGCGAAGCCGCCGGCTGCCCGTGGCGCGTAGCGCCACGCTGCCGCGAGGGCGCAGTAGGTGTTCAGGAGAGCGAAGCTCTCATGAGCCAATCAGAACGCGGAGCGTTCTGATGACGACGTAAGCACCGCAGGGAGCGAACGGAGTGAGCGACCGAGGAGCGCAACGAGCGTACTGCGCCCTCGCGGCTGGGGCTTTGGCGGTGTTCGTCGCCGATTCGTTACCAACCGCTTATAAACGAGTCGCCGGTCGCGTCGAATCTTCTTCCGACCACCCAGTACGCGACGGGGAGGCAGCCGGCGAACGCGACCGGCCAGACGGTCAGCTGGGAGATCGGATCGGGCGGCGAGACGAGGCTCCCGACGACCAGCCCCGCGGGACCGGCGACGGCGACGATCGCGGTGGCCCGCTCCCACCGCGACGGCGGGTACTCGCGAGACCGTCCGCGGCGCCACCACAGCAGGTAGTAGAACAGCACAATTCCCGAGAGCGGTGCGAAGACGCCCCAGACGGCCGGATAGTCACTTCCGCGGGCGTGCGCGTCGAGGTTCACCCAGACGCCGGATGCGAGCCAGACGAACAGCACTAGGGCGGCGCCGAAGGCGACGGGGGGAGTGAGGAGGGACACGACCGGGTGTTCCGTCGGATCAGTAATCGGTTTTCCCCCGAGCGGAACCGTCCGCGCGGAACCGGTTTCGTCGCAGTCACCGACGTAGCCGCGCCGCTCAAGTGGCTCGCCGCCCAACGACGCGTATCGTGAGCGACGCCGACTCCCCCCTCTCGGAGGACCGCCCGACCGTCGACCGCCCGCTCCGCGTCGACGCCCCGTTCGAGCCCGCGGGCGACCAGCCCGAGGCGATCGAGCAACTCGTCGAGGGGTACGAGTCGGGCGCAACAAAGCAGACGCTGCTCGGCGTGACGGGGTCCGGGAAGACCAACACCGTCTCGTGGGTCGCCGAGGAGTTGGACCAGCCCACTCTCGTTCTCGCCCACAACAAGACGCTCGCGGCCCAGCTGTACGAGGAGTTCCGCGAGCTGTTCCCGGACAACGCCGTCGAGTACTTCGTCTCCTACTACGACTACTACCAGCCGGAGGCGTACGTCGAGCAGACGGACACGTTCATCGACAAGGAGATGTCGATAAACGAGGAGATCGACCGCCTGCGCCACTCCGCGACGCGCTCCCTGCTGACCCGCGACGACGTGATCGTCGTCGCGAGCGTCTCGGCCATCTACGGGCTAGGCGACCCGGGGAACTACCGCGACATGGCGCTCCGCCTGGAGGTCGGCGAGGAGGTCGGCCGCGAGGAGCTGCTCACCCGGCTCGTCGACCTGAACTACGAGCGCAACGACGTGGACTTCACGCAGGGGACGTTCCGCGTCCGGGGCGACACCGTCGAGATATACCCGATGTACGGGCGCTACGCGGTGCGCGTCGAGCTGTGGGGCGAGGAGATCGACCGGATGATCAAGGTGGACCCGATGCACGGCGAGGTCGTCTCCGAGGAGCCCGCGGTGATGCTCCACCCGGCGGAGCACTACTCGATCCCGGACGACAAGCTGGAGCAGGCGATCGCGGAGATCGAGGACCTGATGGAGAAGCGGGTGAGCTACTTCGAGCGGCAGGGCGACCTCGTGGCCGCCCAGCGCATCGAGGAGCGGACCACCTTCGACATCGAGATGCTGCGGGAGGCGGGCTACTGCTCCGGGATCGAGAACTACTCGGTCCACATGGACGACCGCGAGTCCGGCGACGCCCCCTACACCCTGCTGGACTACTTCCCCGACGACTTCCTCACCGTCGTCGACGAGTCCCACCAGACGATCCCGCAGATCAAAGGGCAGTACGAGGGCGACAAGTCGCGGAAGGACTCGCTCGTCGAGAACGGGTTCCGGCTCCCGACCGCCTACGACAACCGCCCCCTGACGTTCGAGGAGTTCGAGGAGAAGACGGACCGCACCCTCTACGTCTCCGCGACGCCGGGCGACTACGAGCGCGAGACCTCCGACCGGATCGTCGAGCAGATCGTCCGGCCGACCCACCTCGTCGATCCGAAGGTGGAGGTGACGGGGGCCACCGGGCAGGTCGACGACCTCCTCGAGCGCGTCGACGACCGGATCGAGCGCGACGAGCGCGTCCTCGTCACCACGCTCACCAAGCGGATGGCCGAGGACCTCACGGAGTACCTCGAGGAAGCGGGCGTCGACGTGGCGTACATGCACGACGAGACCGACACCCTCGAACGCCACGAGATCATCCGCGACCTCCGCCTGGGCAACATCGACGTGCTCGTCGGGATCAACCTGCTCCGCGAGGGGCTCGACATCCCGGAGGTGAGCCTCGTCGCCATCCTCGACGCCGACCAAGAGGGGTTCCTCCGCTCCACCACGACGCTCGTCCAGACCATGGGGCGGGCCGCGCGCAACGTCAACGGCGAGGTCGTCCTCTACGCCGACGAGGTGACCGACTCGATGGAGGCGGCGATCGAGGAGACCCAGCGCCGGCGCGAGATCCAACTGGAGTACAACGCCGAGCACGGCTACGAGGCGACCACCATCGACAAGCCGGTCAGCGAGACGAACCTCCCCGGCTCGAAGACGGACACCTCGTCGGTCAGCGTCGGCGACGTGGAGAGCGAAGCCGAGGCGAAAGCCCAGATCGAGGCCCTCGAGGACCGCATGGACGAGGCCGCGAGCAACCTCGAGTTCGAGCTGGCGGCGGACATCCGCGACCGGATCGCGGAGCTGCGCCGCGCGTTCGAGATCGACGGCGGCGACGAGGGCGTACCCGCGCCGATGATCGACGAGTAGCGTCCGATTCTCAGCCCGCGTCACCGTGACGGCGGGGTTTTTACCTCGCTGTGCCACACTCTCGCCCGTGTACCGCCGTGCTGTCGTCTCCGGAGCGCTCGCGGTCGCCACCGCCGGGTGCGTCGACCGCCTCCACGACGTGGCCGCCTCGACGCCGCGCGACCTCGGCGTGCGGAGCCGGTACGTCGACGGCAACCCGATGGTCGACGCGCGCAGCGTCCTCGCGCGCCCGGAGGAGCTACCGACTCACGCCGCTTCCTTCCGGTCCGCCGCCGCGGCCCGCGGCGCGCTCAAACCCGACGCGACCGAGTCCCGCGCGTTCGTCGAGCGCACCGACTTCGTCGACGACGGGGGCGACGCGATCTTAGTGATCGCCCAGCGGCTCACCGCGCCCGAGGTCCGCCTCCGGCTCGGCGGGATCAGCCGCACCGGCGACCACTCGCTTCGGATCGCCGTCGACCAAGGCGGCGTCCGCGGCGAGATCGACGCCGACGAGCCGGTCGTCAAGACGCTCCTGTTGCGCCTCGCGGACGAGCGCGGCCCCCCGGAGCGCGTGATCGTCGCCATCGGCGACGAGCGCGCCGGCATCACGGTGTGACGGTCGGGCCCCCCTCCGCAGCGATCCCGGCTCGGTCCCGCGATCGTTTTGTGGCCGGGACGCTTCCGGCCACGCATGTCACTCCGCAGTCGACTCCTCGGTTCGGCCCTCCTCGTCGTCGGCGTCGCCGCGATCGGTCTCGCGGGAACGGTCGCGCCGGCGTTCGTCCCCTCCTCGTCCGCGGCCGACGGAATCGCACTGACCGCACCCGCTCCTCTCTCGTCGCTCGCCGCCCCCGCGCTCCTCGCGGCCGGGTCGGTCCTGCTCGTCGGCGGCGCGGCCGCCGCGACCGGGGGCGACGGCTCCGCCCGCGCGGCGCTGGTCGCGCCCGCGTTCGGCGCCGTCGCCGCGCTCGCGTTCGGCGTCGGCCTCGTCGCGGCGCCCGGATCGGCCCCCGCGACGGCGACGAACCCGGCGGCACACGCCGTCCTCACGACCGGTCCGCCCGCGCGGATCGCCGTCGGTGCGGCCGTCGGCGGCGCCGTGGCGCCGGTGGTCCGCGCGACGACAACCGAGGACACCGTCGCCCTCCTCGCCGGCTCCGTCCTGCTGCTCGCGGCGCTCGCGGCGGGGGCGTCCGACCCCCTCTCGTTGGTCACGGGAGGAGTCGGCGGCGCGGTCGCAGTCGCCCTCCTCTGGGCGGTCGACCCGGACCGCTGGCGGCCCTGACCCGGCTCACGATCGCCCGCGCGTCTCAGTCGCTCGGCCGCTCGCTTTCGGCCTCCAGTTCGATGTCGCGGTCGGCCTCGCGGGTCGCCGCCTCCTGCTTGGCGAGGTCGACGTCGCGGGCCGCGTCCCCGTCCCGGGTCTCGTCGGTGCGGAGGTCGTCGTCGGCCACGGTGTCGATCTGTTCGAGGGCGCTCTCGATGTCTTCCAACCCGAGCAGCTTCTCCGTCTCCTCGTCGAACTCCTTGCCCTCTAACCCCTCCATCTGCTGAACGTCGGAGCCGGAGAGGGCCTTGCCGTAGCGGCCGACGAGGCTGGTGAGCTCCTGCGGGAGGACGAAGGTGGTGGACTCGCCTTTCCCGATCTCCTCTAGGGTCTCCATGCCGCGCTCGATGATGGCGCGTTCGCCCATCGACTCGGCGGAGCGGGCGCGGAGGACCGTCGAGATGGCGTCTCCCTGCGCTTCGAGGATCTGGGACTGTTTTTCGCCCTGCGCGCGGATGATGTTGGACTGCTTGTCACCCTCGGCCTGCTCGACCGCGGAGCGGCGTTCACCCTGCGCTTCGAGGATCATCGCGCGGCGGCGGCGCTCCGCGCCGGTCTGTTGCTCCATCGCGCGCTGGACCTCCTGTGAGGGGCTCACCTCGCGGACCTCGACGGCCTCGACGCGGATCCCCCACTCGTCGGTGGGCTCGTCTAACTCCTCGTTGATCCGGTCGTTGATCAGCTCCCGCTGCGAGAGCGTGTCGTCGAGCTCCATGTCGCCGATGACGGCGCGGAGGGTGGTCTGTGCGAGGTTCGAGACGGCGTTCTTGTAGTCGTCGACTTCGAGGAACGCCTTCTTCGCGTCCATCACCTTGATGTAGACGACCGCGTCGGCGGTCACGGGGGAGTTGTCCCGCGTGATCGCCGACTGGCTCGGCACGTCGATCGTCTGGGTCCGCATGTCGAACGGGTACGTGCGGGAGACGAACGGCGGGATGAGGTGGACGCCCGGTTCGAGCAGCTCGCGGTACTCGCCGAAGACGGTGAGCGCCTCCTTGTCGTAGGCGTCGACGATCTCGACGGCGCTGACGACCGTGACGGCCGCCAAAAGCACCGCCAGCGCCGCGACGCCGAACGCGAGGCTCTGCCCGAGGAGGGCGACGGCGACGAGGAGGGCGACGCCGAGCGCGAGGTACTGCCAGACCCCGTCCGGGATCTCCCCCAGCAGCTCCTCCAGCTCGGCGGAATCGCCGCGCGGACCTTGTGTTCCCATACCGGAAGTTACGGCCCGACGCTGTTAACGGTTGCCACGAGTTCGCGCGCTGAC
Source organism: Halorubrum sp. SD683 (assembly GCF_002135045.1). Lineage (NCBI taxonomy): Archaea > Methanobacteriati > Methanobacteriota > Halobacteria > Halobacteriales > Haloferacaceae > Halorubrum > Halorubrum sp. SD683. Next base: position 15,710 of record NZ_NEWJ01000039.1, on the reverse strand, counting down.
GCGTCGCCCCTCGCGATTCGTCGTTCCCGCCGTCGTCCTCGCACGCGCTCGACCGCCGATCTCAGAGATACCGGAAACGCCCGCGTGGGCCGGTCGGCTTTAACTACGCGGCAGCGGAACACAGATCCATGCCATCCGACGAGGGGGACGACGGCCCGAAGTTCAGCACGCGAAGCGTCCACGCCGGCTCCGACCCGGACCCGGAGACGGGCGCCCGCGCGACGCCCATCTACCAGACGACCGCCTATCAGTTCGACGACGCCGACCACGCCGCGGACCTGTTCGGCTTGGAGGAGGCCGGCAACGTCTACTCCCGGCTGATGAACCCGACCAACGCCGCCCTCGAAGAGCGGATCGCCTCGCTTGAGGGCGGGGTCAGCGCGGTCGCGACCGCCTCGGGCATGGCCTCGCTCGACGTGACGACGTTCCTCCTCGCCTCGGCGGGCGACAACATCGTCACCTCGTCGGCGCTGTACGGCGGCACCTACACCTACCTCACTCACTCCGTCGAGCGCCGCGGCGTCTCGACGCGGTTCGTCGACCCCCTCGACTACGAGGGGTACGCCGAGGCCATCGACGAGGACACGGCGTACGTCCACCTCGAAACGATCGGGAACCCCGCCCTGATCACGCCCGACATCCAGCGGATCGCCGACATCGCGCACGACCACGGCGTGCCGCTGTTCGTCGACAACACGTTCGCGACGCCGTACCTCTGCCGGCCGCTCGAACACGGCGCCGACCTCGTCTGGGAGTCGACGACGAAGTGGCTCACCGGCAACGGCACCACGGTCGGCGGCGTCGTCGTCGACGGCGGCTCGTTCCCGTGGGCCGACCACGCCGAGAAGTACCCCGAGATCGCGCAGGACAACCCCGCGTACCACGGGATCAACTTCGCCGAGCGGTTCGGCGACGCGGCGTTCACCTTCGCGGCGATCACTCGCGGCCTGCGCGACTTGGGCGACCAGCAGTCGCCGTTCGACGCGTGGAACACGCTCCAGCAGACGGAGTCGCTCCCGCTGCGCATGGACCGCCACTGCGAGAACGCGGGGATCGTCGCCGAGTACCTCGACGACCACGACGACGTGGCGTGGGTGAACTACCCCGGGCTGGAGAGCCACGAGACCCACGAGGAGGCGAGCGAGTACCTGGAAGGCGGCTACGGAGGGATGCTCACGTTCGGGCTGGAGGCCGGCTACGAGGCGGCTCGCGCGACCGTCGAGGAGGCCGACCTCGCATCGCTCGTCGCGAACGTCGGCGACGCGAAGACGCTCGTCATCCACCCGGCGTCGACAACGCACCAGCAGCTGACCGAAGCGGAACAGGAGGCCGCCGGCGTCACCCCAGACATGGTGCGCCTCTCCGTCGGCATCGAGGACCCCGCCGACATCGTCGCCGACCTCGAAGCGGCTATCGAGGCGGCGACCGAATAGCCGCGGTCCGCCCTTCGCTGCCCCGTTTCTGACAGGGTCAGTTCTCCGCCTCGAAGCCGTCCTCCCACCGGAACGTCCCGTTCCGCTGGACGACCTCGCCGTCGACCTCCATCCGGGAGCGCTCGCTCACGTCGGAGATCATGTCGACGTGGACCGCGCTGTCGTTGCCGGACTCGCCCTCCGGCAGGCAGGCGTCGTAGGCGCGGCCGACCGCGAGGTGGACGGTGTCGCCCATCTTCTCGTCGAAGAGGATCGAGTCGGTGAACCGGTCGATGCCGCGGTTCATCCCGATCCCGAGCTCGCCCAGCCGCCGCGCGCCGTCGTCGGTGTCGAGGACGTCCGCGACTGCCTCCTCGCCGGACTCCGCCGAGAAGTCGACGACCTCGCCGCCCTCGAACGCGAGGTGAACGTTCCGGACCCGCGTCGCGTCGATCGTCATCGGTACGTCGAAGAAGACCTCGCCCTCGGTGTCGTACGGCGCGGTGAACACCTCACCGGAAGGGAGGTTGTGCGAGTCGTACGCGACGGAGGCGGCGGAGTTGACCGCGGTGCGGCCCGCGATCGACATCGTCACGTCGGTGTCGGGAGCGCCGTCGCGCTCGGTGACGATCCGGACCTCGTCGCCCGCGTCGAGGACCGACTTCATCTCGGCCATCTCGTCGGCGAGGGACTCCCAGTCGCGGAGGACGGCGTCGTAGACGAACTCTTGGTACTCCTCGTAGGCCATCCCCGCCTGCTGGGCGAGGCTCCGCGTCGGGTGGACCGTCGACACCCAGTCGGTGTCCATCCGCGCCTCGCGGACGCCCTGCCGCGCCTTCGCGCACGCCTGCCGGGTCGGGCGGTCGACGTCCGCGACCGCGGTGGTGTTGCGCCCGCCCCCGACTCGGAGGTAGGCGTCGGCGGCCTCGAACATCGCGCGCTCGACCGCGGGGTCCGAGTCGAAGTCGTCCGCGTCGACATCGCCGTCGGTCCCGGCCTCGACGCCTTTCAGATAGGCGCGGGAGAGCTCCGCGGAGCCGTACATCGTCGTGGCGTTCGCGCCCCGCTCGCCGAGGGCTTCGGCGACCGCGACCCCCAGCTCGTGGGCGTCCTCCGCGACGCTGACAACCACGTCGTCGCCGGCCTCGATCCGCGCGCTCCAGTCGACAAGCACCTCGGCGTGCTCGCGTACGCGTTCGTCCATGATTACTCGTGTCGCGGGGGAGCGGTAAATCGGTGCCGGGACGGTCGGAGCGGTCCCCGCAAGCTGGGCCGCGACGAGTCCGCCCGGTTGCCGCCGACCGTCGAGACCGGTCCGCGACCGTCAGATCAACACTTCGGCGTCGGTGAGGAGCGTTCGCTTCGCTCGTCTTGCCTCCGGCCCCTCCGGAACGATATCGGGCGTGGCGGCCGGCTCGTCGAACCGGTCCGGGTCCGGAGCCCAGGAGTCGAGGCGCTCCGCGAACGTCGGCCCCTGCCGTCCGGTGAGATGGATGAACCCGCCGTACTGCCGCCGTTCGGCCGAGGTCGCGTCCGGGTCCGGGAACGTCTCGCGGATACAGCCGACGCTCTCGCGGAGGTACTCCGCGGCCTCGTGTTGGGAGTACTGGCTGTCCGCGTAGTACTGCTCCTGACCGCGCTCCGTGAGGTCCGCGTCCGCGAGCGCGGAGGACTCGTACCGAACCGCGTCTCGGCTGATCTCACCGCCGAGGAAACTGAGGTTCACCGTGAAACAGTCCGGGTATCGGAGGATCAACAGAAAGAAGATCTGTTCGTCGACAGTGTAGCGTTCCTGTAAGCGGTAGTAACACTCCAAGTAGTACGCGGCGAGCGCTCCGATCCAGTCGTCGCGTTCGCCGTCGAGATACGCGGTCGCGACGTCGTAGTACTCCTCGCCGGCGACCTGCTGTAAGCGGTACTCGAAGCTCTGTCGCATCTCGTCCAGTTCGTCCTCGTACACTTCCGTCAGCGGGACGTCCGGATCGTCGAGTAGCCGGGCCTTCCGCTCGCCGGCGTCCGCGATCCGGGCCATGTTCTCGTGGAGGTCCCGTTCCGCCTCCCTGTCGGGGAGCGGAATTCGAACCGCCTGTCGGCGCAGCGTGTCCGCCCCGGCCTCCGAACGCTCGTGCCACTCCATATCGTCGGTAACTGCTCAGACAGCTAATAAAATTGGAGGATGAGCGGCGGTGGTTCCCGGTGAGCGGCCGGTCGGAACCGGCCACCGCCGTCACTCGGATTCCCGACCGACGGTCGCGAGGAGCCCGACCGCGAGCAGTCCGACGCCCACGACTCCGCTCCCGAGCCGCGCCAGCCCGAACAGCGCGGTCCGGTCAACTCGCCCGCGCAAGTACTGACCGAGCACCCGGTACGAGCGGCCGTCGACGCGCAGGTCGTCGACTCCGGCGAGGCGGTCCGCGCAGTTCGCGTCGCCGAGCGCCCACCGACCGGAGGCGGAGGTGCGTTCGACGACGAGATCGAGGGAGCCGGGAGCGATCCGATACCCCCGAATCGAGACGTCGTCGCCGTCGGCGAGGGCGACGGCGGCCTCTGCGCACCTCGCGGGGAGGCTGGTCGCGTTCACGGTCGGGTGTCGTTCGAGCCCCGGTCCCGCGCGGAGCGCCGCCTCCCAGCGGACGACCCTCACGTCCGCGATCAGGGCGAGCAGGAGGAGGACACCCGGGACGACGAGCAGCCTGCGGTCCATCCCGGCGGGCGGGTTCGGCCGAGCGAATCATATGCTTTGGGCCGCCGGCTCGGTCGTTCGGGGGCCGGACTGCGCCGGCCCGTCGGCGGGATCGGTCGACTCTCGCGCGTCGGCGTTACTCTAGGTCGAGCAGCGCCGCGATCTCGTCGAGGTACTCGTCGTAGATCCCGACGGCGGACTCGATCGGGTCGGGCGAGGCCATGTCGATGCCGGCGAGTTCGACCACGTCGAGCGGGTAGTCGGAGCCGCCCGCCCGCAGCATCTCGCGGTAGTCGGCGGCGGCCTCGTCGCCCTCGTCGAGGACGCGCTCGACGATCGCGGCCGCGGCAGAGATGCCGGTCGCGTACTGGTAGACGTAGAAGTCGTAGTAGAAGTGCGGAATACGCTGCCACTCGCGCTCGATGCCGCCCGTGAGCTCAGCGGGCGCGTAGTAGTCGCCCTTCAGGTCGCCGTAGATCTCGTCGAACGCGTCGGGGGTGAGCGCGTCGCCGGCCTCCACGCGCTCGTGGATCTCCTGTTCGAACGTCGCGAACATCGTCTGGCGGAAGAGGGTCGAGCGGAAGCGTTCGAGGTACTCGTCGAGGACGTGGGTGCGGAGCTCGTCGTCCTCGACGGTGTCGAGCAGGTGGTGGGTGAGCAGGGTCTCGTTGACTGTCGACGCGATCTCCGCGACGAATATCTCGTAGCTCGCGTCGTGCCACGGCTGCGCGTCGCCCGCCAGCTCGGAGTGCATCGAGTGGCCGAGCTCGTGGGCCAGCGTGTACATCGAGGCGATGTCGTCCTGGTAGTTCATCATGATGTACGGCTGGGTGTCGTACGTGCCCGAGGAGAACGCGCCCGAGCGCTTCCCGCGGTTCTCGTACACGTCGACCCACCGCGAGTCGAGCCCCTCGGCCAGTCGCTCCTGATACTCCTCGCCCAGCGGCGCGACCGCCTCGATCACCCACTCGCGGGCCTGTTCGTACTCCACGTCCGGACCCTGGTCGCCCGTCAGCGACATGTAGAGGTCGTGGCTCCGTAGCCGGTCGACGCCGAGCGCCTCGGCCTTCAGGTGGGCGTGGCGGTGGAGCACGTCGAGGTTGTCGTCGACGGTGTCGACGAGCGTGTCGTACACCTCGACGGGGACGTTCGAACCGTCGAGCGCGGCGGCGCGCGCGGAGTCGTAGTCGCGGATCTCGGCGCTCGTGACGTGTTCGCGGACGGCCTTCTCCAGCGACGTGCCGACCGCGTTGCGCACGTCGGCCCACTCGTCGTAGAACGTCTCGTGGACGCGCTCGCGGAACTCGCGGTCCGGGTTGGTCTGGAGCTTCGTGAAGTTCGCCTGCGTGATCTCGACCTCCTCGCCGTCCGGGTCCTCGACGACGCCGTAGGTCATGTCGGCGTTCGTCAACATCGAGTAGATCTCGCTCGGCGCGTCGGTGACCTCCGAGAGGTCCGCGAGCACCTCCTCGACCTCGCTCGACCGCGTGTGCGGCTTCTTGCGCAGCACGTCGTCGAAGTAGTGTTCGTACTCTGCGAGCCCGGGCTCGTCGTTGACGAAGTCCGCCACATCCGCCTCGGTCAGCGACTGGATCTCGGGGTCGAGATACGAGATCGCGCTCGACGCCTCGGAGCCGAGCGACGACGCCTTCGCCGACATCGCCTGATACTCCTGGTTCCGCGTGTCCTCGGCGCTCCGGAGCCGGGCGTACGTCATCACCTGCTGGAGCTCGCGGAAGATCTCCTCGCGCAGTTCGAGGAGCTCGAGGAGGGTCGCGGCGTCCTCGGTCGCGCGCCCCTCGTAGTCGGCCAGCTCGCCGATCCGGTCGGAAACCGTCTCGTAGGCGGCCTCCCACGCCTCGTCGTCGGCGTAGATGCCGTCGAGGTCCCACTTGTACTCGGCGTCGATCTCGGACCGCTCGGGAACCGAACTCATACCGATCGGGTCGGCCTCCCAGACACTAAGCCTTGGCAAACCCCGCGCCGCAAGCCGATAGGCGTGCGGCGCGTTACCTCGACTCTACACCGTCGCCGCCGCCCGACCCCGCTCGCCCGGCCCACGCGGCGAGGTCGACGACGAGCACGAGCGCGTCCTCGCCGTCGCGGTAGTAGCCGCCGACCCGCCGGACCGGTTCGAACCCCTCGTCGGCGTACAGCGAGCGGGCGGGGTCGTTCCCCTCGCGCACCTCCAGGCGGACGACCGCGACGCCGGTCGCGCGGAGCCGCGCCAGCGCCGACCGGAGGAGGGTCCGCCCGATCCCCTCGCCGCGGGTGTCGGGGTGGACGGCCAGGTCCTTGACGTGGCCGATGTCGCGGCCGTGGTTCGGCGTCCAGTCGGCGACGACGAACCCGACGACTGCGCCCTCACGCTCCGCCACGAGGAACGCCGGCTCGTCCAGCAGTCGCTCGAAGGCGTCGTGCGGCCACGGGTCCGAGAAGCAGGCGCGCTCGATCCGGACCACCGCGAGGAGGTCGGCGCGCTCGGCCTGCCGGACCGTCAGGTCGGCGACGCTCACGGGCCGAATTGGCGGCCGCGAGGAATAAACGCGCCGGGTCCTCCCCCTACCGATCGATCCAGGGCTCCTCGGGGTCCGTGTCGGCCGGGTCGGGGGCGCACACCTCGAAGCACGCGCCCTCCGGGATCCGGAGCCGCCGCCCGTCCGGGAGCCCGACGGGGCCGTCGGCGTCGCAGCGGAGTTCGACCGTCCACCCGTGGGACTCGACGATCTCGCGGACGATGTCGAGCCCGTACCCCGTCCCGTCGGCTCGGGTCGTGAACCCGGACTCGAACACGGAGCCGCGGTCCTCGGGGTCGATCCCGGCCCCGTCGTCCGCGACGAGGAACCCCTCGTCGGTGGCGGTGACGAGCACGGTGAGCGCGTCGTCGCCGGACGCCGGCGCCTCCTCGTCCCCGTCTGTCGGCACGTCCTCGCAACCGTCGACCGCGGCTTCCGCCGCGCCCGGCGTCGCGTGCTCCCTCGCGTTGCGGAACAGGTTCTCCAGGGCCTGCCGCATCCGCCCCCGGTCGCCGTACACCTGCGCGTCGCCGGCGACGACCAGCTCTGCGCGCTCGTCGCCCTCGGCGGCGGTCTCCCACGCGTCGCGGGCGACGCTCGCGAGCGCGAACTCGGTCGGCTCGTCCATGCCGGTCCCCTGCCGGGCGAGGGTGAGCAGCTCCGAGACGAGCTGGTCGATCCGTTCGACGGCGCGCTCGCCGCGTTCGAGGGGCTCCGTCTCGCCGCGCAGCCGCGCCATCTCGATGGAGCCGCGGATCACCGACAGCGGGTTCCGGAGGTCGTGCGAGACGATGCTCGCGAAGCGGTCGAGCCGCTCGTTCCGGTCGGTGAGCCGCCGCTCGCGCGCCTTCCGCTCGGTGACGTCGCGGGAGTTGACGAGCAGTTCGCCGACGGGGCTGTCGGCCGGCAGCGAGCGCGTCCGCGACTCCAGCCAGACCCAGTCGCCGTCGGCGGTGCGGTAGCGGTACTCCAGGGTGGGCGCCGCGTTCGGCTCGTCGAGCGCGCGATAGAACCGCTCCGTCACCCGCTCGCGGTCGTCGGGGTGGACGTAGCCGAGCGGGGAGCGCCCGACGGTCGCCCCCTGCTCGTAGCCGAGCACCTCCTCGACGGAGGGGCTCTCGTAGACGACGAGGCCGTCGCCGTCGACGACGGTGACGAGGTCGCTACCGTACTCGAGGAAGGCCCGGTAGCGCTCTGGGAAGGTTCGGTCGACGTCGACTCGACGGACCGTGACGATCCGGCCGCCGAACTCCGGGGCGAGCTCCTCGTCGACGATCGACTCGACCCACGCGTACCCGCCGCTCGCGCGGCGGATGCGGTGGGTGACCGTCCGGTTCGCCGTGACCGCCGACAGCGCGTCGGCCACCGGGTCGCGGTCGCTCGGGTGGACGCGGTCGAGGAGGTCGCTCCCGACGAGCGCGTCGCGCTCGACGCCAACGACGTCCGTCGCCGACGGGCCGGCGAACAACACCTCGCCGTCCACGGCGACGGCGAGGAGGAACCGGTCCGCTTCGACCGAGCCGCCGTCCGGGGGCGCCCCGTCGCGAGTCCCCGACTCCCGGTCGGCGGGCGCGCCGCACGTTCTGACGGTCTCCGGTCGTGTTTCCGCGCGAGCCGCCCGCTCTGCGTCGTCGGTCTCGGGGGGATCCGTCGCCGAGGCGTCGCCCTCGTCGCCGCCGCGGTCGGGCGTCGACGTGTCGGATGGCCGGAGGGTCACTATGGGTTCTACCGACGGTACGGACGCGGGGTGATAAAGCTGCGCGCCGGAGAAATCTGTTTTGATAATCGACGGACGCCCCCGATCCATCCGGACCCGGTGCGGCCGTCCGGACTGGTGGTCAGGTCGCGCTCCGACGACCCTCCGAGCGGCCGGATCCGCGGGCGTCACACCTCGTCGACGACGGTCCCGTCCGCCCACGCGGCCTCGAAGCCCTCGTTCACGCGCGCCGCGAATCCCCGGTCGCGGAGGTCGAGCATGCCGAACAGCCGGTCGGGCGAAAGCGGGTCGGCGACCTCTAGGCACACTTCCTCGCCGTCGATGAGATAGAAGTTCCCGTACGCGTCTTCGGTGACGCGTAGCTCGAAGGGCCCCTGCGCGATCGTCAGCGTCGCCCGGTCCTCGTCGACGGCGGCGCGCGCGTCGTCGAACACGCTCGGCGAGATGAGCACGGAGACGTCGACGCCGCCCCGGATCGCCGCGAGGAGCCGGTCGAGGAGCGCCGGTCCGTCGCGGTCGACGTCGAACTGCGCGGAGACGTCGGTGGCGACGACCACGATCGACTCCTCGGCGGCGTCGATCCGCTCGAAGAGGAGGTCGAGGGAGTCGTCGGCGCCGACCGCGGCGGTCCAGAACTCGTCGTCCGCCGTTTCGGCGTCCGCCAGCCGGTCGATCAGCTCCCCTTTCCCCGACTCGTACGTCTCGATCCGCCGGTTGAGTTCCCGGCGCTTCGCCTCGACCAGCCGGTCGACGGCGACGGCGGGCTCGACGGGCGCGTACCGCTTCGGCTCCCGGTCGGTCTGGACCCGGACCAAGCCGCGCGACTCCAGCCCGCCGAGCGCGTCGTAGATCCGCCCCTTCGGCACGCCGCTCTCCTCGGCGACGGCCGCGGCGGTCCCGGTGCCGAGGGCGAGCAGCGCGCGGTACGCCCGGTCTTCGTAGCTCGACAGCCCGAGGTCGCGGAGCGACTCCATGCGCGCCCTCCGACGCGCTCCCACAAAGCCTCGACGCTTGACGCCGGTTAAGTATATAAAAAAGCGATCGCGAAACGATAGATCGTTTTGATGATCGCTTCTGCGCCTCTCGGCAGTTCGACAGTAACTGGCGTCAAACCGGTAGAATCCGGTGTGTCTCGAATTTCTGTCGCATCGACTACCGAGACCCGTTTGCGACACCTATACGGAAACAGATACGTTGTTGTCGCGGGTTCCCGAAGGGTATTACGTCGCAGCCTCCAATCCGGTGGTAACCAACATGAGCCGAATCCGGACGGTCGTCGTCCTGCTTCTCGTCGTGTCCCTCGTCGCGACCGGAGCGGTAGTCGCGCAGGAGGCCAACGACACGGTGCGCGGCGACCCCGACATCGAGGCGTTCGCGCCGGAGACCGCGTTCGTCCCCGGCGAGGAGTCCACCATTCAGGTGAACCTGAACAACCGCGGCGACATCGACGAACAAGGCGCCGACGATCTTGAGAGCGAGGTCGTGACCGCCCACGAGACGACGGCGCGGATCCTCGCCGGCGACGAGGCAAACCGGGAGGTCCCCTTCGACGTGCGGACCGGCGAGCAGACGGTCGGCGACGTCGCCCGCGGGGTCACCGGGCCGATCGAGTTCACGGTCGTCCCCGACGAGGACGCCGAGCCCGGCGTCTACCGCGTCCCGATCCGACTGGAGTACCGGAACGTCGAGAGCGCGGAGGTCGACGACGGCTCGACGGTCCGCGACGAGGAGATCACGTCCGAGACAGTGTACGTCTCCGTCGAGATCACCGACCGCGCGCAGTTCGCGGTCGTTGACGTCGACGGCGTCGTCTAGGCCGGTGACAACGGCATCGTCGAGGTGACGATGCGGAACGTGCGCAACGAGACCGCACACGAGGCCTCCGTCGCCGCGAACCCGATCGACCCCGACCTCACCTTCGCCACCGACGCGGGCACGACCGAGACGTACGTCGGCGCGTGGGCCCCGGGAGAGAACCGCACGTTCGCCTACCGGTTCGCCTCCGCGGGCGAGGCGACCGCCCGGTCGTCGACGCTGGAGTTCGAGGTCGACTACCGCGACGCCGAGCGCGCAGACGCGGCCGCCCGGACAGTCCGGACAGGCGTGACGCCGCTGCCCCCCCCAGTCGTTCGTCGCCGAGGCCGTCAACAGCACGCTGCGCGTCGGCGAGGACGGCTCGTTCACCGTCGAGGTGCGCAACCGCGGCCCCCGCGAGATCGAGAACGCGGTCGTCGTGTTCAGCAATCAGGCACCCGCCCCCGAGGGCGTGGGACAGGACACGGTCCAGACGGACCAGAACATCGTGCCGCGCTCCACTCGCGACACGGTCGGCGACCTCGCAGTCGGCGAGACGGCGACCGCCACGTTCGACGCCGGCCTCCGGACGGACGCGAATCCGGGTCCCCGGACCGTCAACGTGGCCGTCCGCTACCGCGGGATCGGCACCGACGAGGGCGTGAGCGCGAGGCGGACGGACGACGGGGGCATCTCGCTCGTGTCGACCGGATCGGCCGGCGACGTGGTCACCTCCGACGCGCTCGACGCTGTCGTCGACGTCGCGCCCGAGGCGGACGTGTTCGCGGTGTCGCCGGCGGAGCCGAACGCCACCGACCCCTCGGCGGTCACGCCGGGGTCGACCGTCCAGTACCACGCTGTCGTCCGCAACACCGGTCCGGAGCCGATCTCGAACGTCCAGGCGAAACTGTTCGTCGACTCGCCGCTCTCGTCGTCCGACGACGAGGCGTTCGTCACCTCGCTCGACCCGGGCGAGGCGACGACGGTCACCTTCGAGGTCGAGGTCGACGGCGGGGCCACGCCGAAGACGTACGCGGCCGCGGTCGACTTCTGATACGACGACGCGGACGGCGACGAACAGCTCTCCGACACCTACCGGCTCCCGGTCGAGGTCGTCATCGCCGACGACAGCGGGGCACTCTCCTCGCCGCTGGGGATCGTCGCCCTGCTCGGCGTCCTCGCGGTCGGCGGCGTGGTCGTCTGGCAGCGCGGTCGGGTGAGCGGAGCGATCTCACGGCTCCGCGGTCGACTCCGCTCCCGATAGATGGACCCGGTCACCCGACTGTTCGGCGCGATCACCGATCGGGTCATCGAGCAGCCGCGCCGGGTCGTGATCGCCTGCCTCGTCGTGACCGCCCTGTTCGCGCCCGGCATGGCGCTGTTGGAGGCGAGCGCGGGCAGCGACCAGTTCACCGACGGGATCGAGGAGTCGGACGCGCTCGACCGCGTGAACGAGCAGTTCGAGCCCGCCTTCGGTGGCGACGACCCGACGACGCAGCTGATCCAGCGCGACACCAACGTGCTCGACCGCCGCGGGCTCCTCGACATGTTGGCGACCGCCGAACGGCTCGACGAGCGCGACAGCCTGCGGGTAACCAGCTTCTCCGCGCCGGCGATGGACGTCGCGGCCGAGCTCGACGAGGACGCCGACACCCCGGAAGCGGCTCGCGACGCAATCGAGCGCGCCAGCGACGGGCAGATCGAGGACGCGGTGGCCGCCGCCGCGCGGGACCCCGGCTTCGCGACGCTCCTCTCGGACGACTTCAACAAGGAGTCCGGAACGGCCTCGGCGTCGCTCGGCGTCGTCAACCACGGGTTCCCGGCGTCGGCCGACACGCAGGCGATCCAGTCCGAGGCGCAGACGGTCGCCGAGGAGGCCCCGGGCGACATCACCGCGTTCGGGAGCGGCATCGTCGACGACGAGTTCCAGCGCGTCATCTTCGACTCGCTCGGCATCGTCGTGCCCGCGGCGCTCGCGGTGATACTCGGCCTGCTGGCGTACGCCTACCGCGACCCGTTCGACTTCGTCCTCGGCGGGATCGCGCTGCTGATGACCGTCGTCTGGACGTTCGGCTTCACCGGCTACGCGGGGATCGCCTTCTCGGAGGTGCTGATCGCGGTGCCAGTCCTCCTCCTCGCGATCGGGATCGACTTCGGGATCCACACGGTGAACCGCTACCGCGAGGACCGCGCCGCGGGCGCGACCCCGGAGACGGCGATGCGCGGCGCGCTCGGTCAGCTCGTGGTCGCTTACTCGATCATCGCCGGGACGACGATCATCGGCTTCCTCGCGAACCTCACGAGCTCGCTGCCGCCGCTCCGCGAGTTCGGCCTCGTCGCCGGGCTGGGGATCTGTTTCACCCTCGCCATCTTCGTCGGCTTCCTGCCGGCGGCGAAGCTGCTCCTCGACCGCTGGCGCGCCGAGCGCTCGCTGCCCGAGTTCGGCTCGCGCCCGCTCGGCTCCGAGGACTCCGCGCTCGGTCGGCTCCTCCCGCGGCTCTCGGGGATCTCGCGGCCCGCGCCCGCCGTCTTCCTCGTCGTCGTCCTGCTGATCACGGCCGGCGCCGCGGGCTACGGCGCCGGCGTCGATACGACGTTCGAGGACGACGACTTCCTGCCGCCGAGCGAGGAGCCGGCGTACGTCGACTACCTCCCCGGCCCGCTCCAGCCGGGCGAGTACACCGCCACGGAGACGATCAACTTCCTCTCCGACAACTTCGCCACGAGCGAGGACGACACCGTCACGATCTACGTCGAGCGGCGCATGACCAGCGACGCCGCCCTCCGCAGCCTGGCGCGCGCCGAGCGCGACCCGCCCGACACGTTCGTCACGGTCGACGGCCGGGCCAGCACCGACAGCGTCCAGGGCGCGATCGACGCGTACGCCTCGGAAGACCCCGAGTTCGAACAGCTCGTCGAGGAGTCGTCGCTCGACGACGGTCGTCCCAACCGCAACCTCGACCGGATCTACGCGGAGCTGCGCGACTCGCCGTACGACGACTTCACCGGCGAGTACCTCGCGGACGACGACCGTTCGACGCGGATCGTGTACGCCGTCGAGTCCGACGCCAGCGACGCCGAGATCGCCGCCGACGCCCGCCGCGTCGCCGACCGTTACCGCGGCGACGCGATCGCCACCGGCCAGATCGTCGTCTTTCAGGCGGTCGCCGACACGATATTCGACTCCGCGATCGTCTCGCTCGCGGCCGCGCTCGGGCTCTCCGCGGTGTTCCTCGTCATCCTCTTCTGGCTGCTGCTCGGCAGCCCGACGCTCGGGCTGGTCACGCTCGTGCCCGTGACGGTCGCGGTCGCGACGCTCACCGCCACGATGCGGCTCGGCGGGATCCCGTTCAACGCGATCACCGCGACGATCCTCGCGATCACCATCGGGCTCGGCGTCGACTACACCGTCCACGTCGCGCACCGCTTCCACGACGAGTACGCGCGCGGCGGCGACGTCGACGCCGCGGTGATCACCACGCTCCGCGGGACGGGCGGCGCGCTCACGGGCACGTGGGCGACGACCGCGCTCGGGACCGGGGTCCTCGTGTTGGCGATCACCCCCGTCTTGGGGCAGTTCGGCCTCCTCACCGCCGCCAGCATCACGCTCGCCTACTTCGCGTCGCTGATCGTGTTGCCCCCGGCGCTCGTCGTCTGGGTCGCCGTCGTCGAGCGCCGCCCCGGACTGCTGTTCGTCGGCCGCCTGTTCGACGCCGCGGGCGCGATCGACGGCGAGAGCGACACGACCGACCGAGCCCGAACCGACGGCGGCGCGTCCGCCGGTGGCGCCGCCGCCGACTCTCCGGCCGAAGCGTTCGAGTGGCAGACTGACCCGCGGGCCTCGGACGACGATCCGAGTCAGAAGCGTTAAACGCTCGCCGCGGATACCGGCTCGTGAGGGCGCGTAGCTCAGCGGACAGAGCACTTGGTTCCGGACCAAGATGCCGCGGGTTCAAATCCCGTCGCGCCCGTCACGTTTTCTGACGGGGGAAATTGACAGGACGGCGGTCGGGTGTATATAACGCGAACCCCCAGTGACGGGTTTGAGTTCGTCACGTAGCGTGACGGGGGTTGTCGCCTTCGTGCGGTTCGTGAAATACACGTGACGGAGTCGGGGGTACAGTCCTTTGGGTGGTTGGTGGTTTCGTCGTGCTAGGCTAGTTTAGCTCGAGGTTTCACGATTAATCAGCCGCTCTCGTCGGGGGCCGGAATCGCGACGCTCCTTCGCCCTCAATTTCTTTAGTTTGATATTTAATACTGAAAATATATCTGTCCGGTGTCTGATACTCAGCTAATGTATCGGTTCACCCCGGACGAAATCGATCACGAGCGAGCCCACCACCAAGCGGTCATTCAGGGGGCCGACGACCTCGACGCGAAGCGGATCGGCAACCTCGGCGAGCTCGCGTTCGAGCAGTTCTGTCGCGAGTACCTCCCCGTCGAGATGTGGGAGTGGGAAAACGAGGAAGCAATCCGGCGGTGTAACTCCGAGAGCTTCTCTGGGCATGACTTCGAGGTGTTCGGCTACACAGTCGACGTGAAGTCATCGCGGGACGTCTCCGTGCTTCTTCTTGAGTCTTTGGTTGAGCGGGATCCCGACGACGATATCGTGGTGATGGTCTGGCACCGGGATACCGAGGACAGTCTGATGCTGCTCGGGTGGGAGCGACTCGAGACGCTGAAGTCAAAGGTCGAAACGGAGGCGGCCTTCTCCGGCGATTCCCCGGAGAAGCTCGATCACCTCGCGGCGCGACCGATGAACGAGCTGCTCGACCTCGGGCCTAATACCGCCCACATGAACCAAAAGCCGGAGAATCCGTTCTCACCGGGGGATCGAGTGGTGAAGGCCACCAGGGATTCGGAGCCGTCGGTGGGGATCGTCGTCGAGGTGATGCCGCCAGAGCAGAACACCGGCGCGTTCGGACACGAAATGGACGGGGAAGCGGTGCGGGTCGCGTTCCCGAGTTCGCTCGACGATGGCCCGGGTGCGTGGCGCGATTACCACCCCGCGATCCTCGCGTCGTACTGTGACGACTAGGACGTCAAGCTCTGGACGTACAAACACGAGAACCTCGCGTTCGCGGAGAATCCGTACGTGGCGGGTGACAAAGTAATTAAGACCAGCCACAGCGACCCGAACACGGCCGTCGTGGTCGAAGGCTCCGAGGAGCGTGGCGATGACAACGTGGCAGTCGCGTTCTTGGGTGATTTCGAGGAGGAGGACGTCTCCCCGGGAGAGCTTGTGAAGCACTGTGAGGAGAACGGGATCAAGTGCTACACGTACGAGTATTCGGAATTGGATTTCTCAACATAATCTTCATCCAGCTACCGAAACGGACTGGTTGCTCTGGCGAGTGGATTTTTATTCAGCGGCGAAAACTTCGATCTTGAATGAAAGCATCGACCGCGAAGGAGGAACTGCTTGATGAGGGGTTACAGATCGATCACGAGCAGTTTGAACTGCTCTGTTGAAGAGCGATCTTATTAGCCGATATCACGGGTTTAGAAGGATGAAGCCGAGGAAATCGAGCTTGGTATGGAGATCGATATCCTCGACTTCATCGAGCAGTGTCGTCACCTAGCTAAAC
>NZ_NEWJ01000038.1:0-27402 GCF_002135045.1 Halorubrum sp. SD683 | reverse complement strand
CCGCCGGCCTGCCCGCCCTGACGGCCCTGTCCGCCGGGAGCGCCGCGACAGCCCTGACGACCCTGCCCGCCGGGTCCGGGGGCCTGCCCAGTCTGCTCTTCGACCATCTGCTCTTCGGCCTCGCGACGGAGTTCCTCGGCGCGGTCGGCGACCTCCTCGGCCTGCTCGTGCTCGCCGGCCTCCTCGAGGGCGCGCGCCTTCTCTTCGAGGACCCCCGCGTCGCGGTAGCCGAGGCGGATCGCGTTGTCGAAGCACTTGACCGCGTCCTCGGCGAGCCCGCGCTCGACCAGCAGGAACCCGCGGTTGTACCACGCTTCCGCGAAGCGCGGGTCGGTCTCGACGGCGCGCTCGGCGTGTTCGAGCGCCTGCTCGCTCCGGCCGGACTCCCAGAGCGAGTACGCGAGGTTCGTCTCGGCGGTCGCGGCGTGTTCGGACTCCTCGTCGATCCGGAGCGCCTCCTGATACCCGCCGATCGCCTGGTCGAACTCCTCCAACTGGGCGTGGGCGGCGCCCTTGTTCACCCACGCCTCCTGCGCTTCCAGCGAGTCCTCCTCGGCGAAGTTGGCGGCGCGTTCGAACGTCTCCGTCGCCTCTTCGAACCGGTTGATCCCCATGTACGAGAGGCCCACGTCGATCAGCTGCTCGACGTCGACGTCCTCGCTGCCGATGTTCCGGCGGTCCAGCTCCTCGGTCAGCACCCGGGAGTCGACCGGGTCGACGCGGCTCGGGTCCTCGCCGAGCTCCGGCGGGTCGAGCGTGAACGCGTCGTAGTCGGCGTCGACGCCCTGCCCCGAGGAGAACTCGTGGCCGTCGTCGTCGCGTTCGTCGGTCATATGGCCAGAGTTGGCGGTCACGACCGGTAAGGGTTGCGTCGCGCCGGGGTCTTCGGGTCGGAGTCGCACGGGTGGGTACCTTTTATCGGTTCGGCGCGTGTCTCCGGCCGCATGCCCTCCGAATCCGTGCTCTCCACGCGGCTCCGGTTCGGCGTCGCGGTCCTCCTCGTCGCCGTCGGCGCCGCCGCAAGCCTCGCAGTCGCACCGGACCTCCCGCAGCGAATGGTAACGCAGTGGAACGCCGCCGGCGAGCCGACCGAGACGCTCTCGCGGACGGCCGGGATGTGGCTCGTGCCGGGACTCGCGGCCGGACTGATCGGCCTGTTCGCCGTGCTCCCGCGGATCGATCCCCTGCGGGAGAACGTCGCGGCGTTCCGGGTCCACTACGACCGGTTCGTCGTCGTCCTCACGGCGTTCCTCGTCGCCCTCCACCTCGCCGTGCTCGCCGTCAACCTCGGCTACGCGGTCGACGTGACGACGGTCGCGGCCGCCGGCGGCGCCGCGCTGTTCTACTACCTCGGGACCCTGCTCCCGCACGTCGAGCCGAACTGGTTCCTCGGGATCCGGACGCCGTGGACGCTCAGCGACGACGCCGTCTGGGAGCGCACCCACGCGCTCGGTGCTCGGCTGTTCAAGCTCTCGGCCGCGATCGCCGCCGTCGGTCTCTTCGCCGGCGAGTACGCCGTGTACTTCCTCGTCGGCCCGGCGCTCGCGACCGCCGCGGTCACCGTGGCGTACTCGTACCTCCTGTACGCGAGGGGAACGGACGAGGGTGACGACGGGGCGGCCCGGACCCCGAAGTAGCGTCGAGCGCCGACGACCGGTCCGGACCGCGAAGCGCATCGACCCCCGGCGATCCGGCGCGTCCGGCGTTCGAGCGAGTTCCGCCCCGGTGCCCGGCGTTTATATTCGCGGCCCCGAAGGTGTGTGTATGACCGAGGAGTCACGCGCTGACCGACGGTCCCCCGTCGGCGAACCGGTGGTCCGGTCGGACCCGTCGGTGACCGGCGACCGGGCCGCGGACGCGGTGGGGTTCGACCCGAACGACCCCGACAGCGTCGCCGAGGCCGCGAGGACCGTGGGCCGCTTCGCGGCCGGCGACGTCGGCGACGACGACAACGTCCTGATGCTGCGCGGCGCCGCCGCCTGCGCGGCGCTCGTCCGCGGTGTCGGGTCGTACAAGGAAGCCGCCGAACGTGCCGGAGACGACGTGAGCGTCGCGTTTATCCGGAAGTGGGCGCGGGTCCACGACCTCCCGCAGGCGATCCGGCGGCAGGTCGCCAACGGGCGAATCGCCCCCAGCGCGGCGAAACACGTCGCGCGGCTCGGCGGGCGGGACCGCTACCTGCTCGCGTGGGCGACGATCGACGGCGACCTCACCGTGCGGGAGGTCCGCGCGATCGCGTCCGGGGTCAACGACGGCGCGGAGGTCGAGGCCGCCGTCCGCGAGGCCGGGGTCGAACTCGGTCGGCTTCAGGTCCGGCTCCCGGCGGAGACGTACGTCGAGCTGCGCCGACGGGCGTCGATGGAGAGCGTCGATCCGGGGTCGATCGTCGCCGACGCGGTCGACGAGTACCTCGACGGCGACCGGTAGGAACTGCCCGTCACCGGACGACTACGCCGCGTAGTCGCGCGCGAACCGTCCTGCGGCGGCGGCGATCGCGTCGCGTGCCCGGACGACCTCCTCCCACGCGATCGTCTCGTCGGGGTAGTGCGCCTCGTCGATGGTACCGGGCCCGAACAGCACCGCGGGGATCCCGGCCGCGACGAAGTGTCGCGAGTCGGCGCCGTACGTCGCGCCCCGCGGCTCGACGTCCGGGAGCCCCGTCGCGACGAGGCCGGCACGGACCGCCTCGACGACCGGTTCCTCGACGGCGACCTCGGCCGGCTCGAACTGGACGGAGAACCGCTCGAACCGCGGCGGGTGATCGCGCAGCCAAGGGTCGGCGTCGACGACGTCGTCCAGGCGCTCGCGGAACGCCGCCTCCACCTCCGCGACGGTCTCCCCGGGCGCGACGCCGATCCGGAACTCCGCTTCGAGCGTCGCCGGGACCGTCGACGCCCACGAGCCCGCCTCGACCCGGCCGCAGACGACCGGCCACGGAACAGCGAACGACCCGTACAGCGGGTGCGAGACCGACTCGCCGCGCTCGGTCTCCAAGTCCGCGAACGCCTCCCGCACGGCCTCGAAGCGCGGGAGCACGTCCTCGCCGCGCCACCGGGTGGCCGCGTGGGCGCTCCGGCCGTCGATCTCGA
Source organism: Halorubrum sp. SD683 (assembly GCF_002135045.1). Lineage (NCBI taxonomy): Archaea > Methanobacteriati > Methanobacteriota > Halobacteria > Halobacteriales > Haloferacaceae > Halorubrum > Halorubrum sp. SD683. The sequence continues at coordinate 24,313 of NZ_NEWJ01000038.1, read as the reverse complement.
TCCGTGCCATGAGCGACCCCTCGCAGGCGACGACGGGACGTAGCTCGGTCGGCTCGGCGACGATCGCCGCGTCGCGCTCGAAGGGGTACGGGTTCGCGAGCGCGGCGGTCGCGGCGCCGTACCCGCCGTCCTCCTCGCCGGCGACGGCCTCGACGACGAGTCGGAGCCCGGACGGCGGCAGGTCGACTGCGCCGTCGGCGACCCCGTCGCGGACATCGACGGCGGCGCCGACGCAGGCCGCGAGCCCGCACTTCATGTCGGCCGCGCCGCGGGCCGTGAGGGTGTCGCAGCCCTCGTCGGCGGCGGCCGGGTCCGCGTTTCGCTCCGACGCGTCGCGCCAGACCGGCTCGAAGGGGTCGCTCGACCACTCCGCCGCCTCCGCGGGCACGACGTCGAGGTGGCCGTTCAGGACCAGCGTGGGGACCGGGTCGGCGGCGGCGGACTCGGGGGCCGCGTCGTCGCCGTCGCTCGCGCCACCGTCGTCGCCCGCGCCGCCCAGTTCGAGCACGCCGGCGACGCTGCGCCGCCCGTCGACGGCCGCTGCGTCGAGGTCGTCCGGGAAGGAAGGGTGGTCCGCGAGGACGGCGGGGTCGGCGTCCCAAGCGTACGTCTCGAAGCCGAGGTCGGCGAGCCGCTCGGCGACGAACGCGGCCGCGGCCGCCTCCTCGCCGGCGGTCGACCGGTGGCGACAGAGCTCGGCGGCGAACGCGCGCATGTCGAATGGCATGCTCCCGGCGACGGCTGGGGGTCGGAAACCGTTTCGGGTGGCGACGCCGACGCCTTCCGCGGTTCTAAACGTTTATCCGTCGGCTGCCCCTACGGCGATTCGTCTGGGCCGGTAGCTCAGTTAGGGAGAGCGTCCGGCTTTTAACCGGACGGTCGGGGGTTCGAATCCCTCCCGGCCCGTATCCTCGCGGCGAGCAACTCCGCCAGCCGCGAGGCCGTCGAGAAGGGAAAGGTTCGAAACCGCCGAGCGTGGCGCTACCGCGGAACCGACGCGGCGGTCCTCGGGGGATCGGGGACGGGTTACAGTCTCACTGTCTCGGCGTCGCACGGTGGGGGCTGGCGGTCGTCCAAAGGGAGAAATCGTGTGCTCTGTCGGCGTGTATCGCGCGGCCGCGGGAGATCAGTAGCCGAGCTGCTCACGCACGAGAACGACCGTCGTCCGGCCCTCCTCGATCTCGCGCCGGTAGACGAGCTGTTTCGCGATCGCGGACTCGGCGCCGTACGCCTCCTGCGCGCGCTCGTTCTCCAGCGGGTACGCGACCGACTCCAGCCGATCGAAGGCGTCCGAGAGCGTCGGGACGATCTTGTTGATCCCGGTGACGATGACGACGTTGCCAGCGGCGAACGGGTACGCGCCGATCCGGCTGCCGGAGAGGTCGGCGGCGACGAGCTCGCCGGTCTGTGCGACCGCGTTGATCCCACCGAGGAAGTAGTCGGCCGTCTGCGAATCGCGCCGCGCGGCCTGTCGCTCCGCGTCGTCGTCGATGCTCCAGATCTGGTCCGGGAGGCTCTCCCACTCGTGGTCGCCCTCGCTCAGGAACTCGTCGAACCCGATCTCTTCGAGCGTCGTCGAGTGCCCGTTCATCACCGAGGCCTCGTCTGGGATCTGGGCGGTAACAGTCTCCAGCGCCTCGTCGGCGTCGTCGACGACGAGCACGTCGAAGCCGCGCTCCGCTAAGTTCGCGACCGTCTCCTCGACGGTCTCGTCGTCTGGGAGCTCGTCCAGTTCGGCGTTGATCTCGGTGTCGTCGGCATAGTCGGCTTTCTGCTGTGGCATCGTAAACGTGAGAACCTCGTCGGGAGAACGAACGGGCGGGAGTCACTTAACCGCTCGCGGACACCGCCGTCCAGTGGTTACGCGGGTGTTACCGTCGTGTCGCGCGGATCGAATGTGGGAGTCGCTAGCGCGGACCGAATGTGGGAGTCGCTAGCGCGGATCGTAACTGACGGGAAGCGAGACGGTCGCGTCGCTGGAGCGTCGGCGTCGATAAAAATCGCGTGTCGTCGTGGCCCGAAGGGGCGCGCGACGGTCGATCGGTGAAGCGGTCCAGCGGAACAGCTGCGGTCGGGGTGGGGGGTGAAGGCGTTAGCCGAACTTCACATCGCGCCGCCCATGCCGCCCATGCCGCCCATGCCGCCGCCCATGCCGCCGGGCGCGCCGCCGGGGCCGCCCTCGTCGCCGCCGTCGTCGGTGCCGCCGCCCTTGAGGTCGCCGGCCGCGATGACGTCGTCGATGCGGAGGATCATGACGGCCGCCTCGGTGGCGGACTCGATGGCCTGGGTCTTGACGCGGAGCGGCTCCACGACGCCCTCGGCCTCCATGTCGATCACGTCGCCCGTGTAGGCGTCGAGACCGGCGCCGAACTCGCCGCCGTCGTGGCGGGAGCGGAGGTCGACCAGCGAGTCGATGGGGTCGAGACCCGCGTTCTCGGCGAGAGTGCGCGGGACGACTTCCAGCGCGTCGGCGAACGCCTCGACGGCGAGCTGCTCGCGGCCGCCGACGGAGTCGGCGAAGTCGCGGAGCTGCAGCGCGAGCTCGGCCTCGGGGGCGCCGCCGCCGGGCAGCACCTGCCCGTCGAGCAGCGTCGTGCGGACGACGCCGAGCGAGTCATCGATGGCGCGCTCGACCTCGTCGACGACGTGCTCGGTGCCGCCGCGGAGGATGAGGGTGACGGACTTCGCCTCTTCGACGTCCTCGACGAAGATGCGCTCGTCGCCGCCGATGTCCTTCTGGGCGACGGAGCCGGCGAAGCCGAGGTCGTCCGACTCGATGTCGTCGAGGTTGGAGACGACGCGGCCGCCGGTCGCGCGGGCGAGGCGGTTCAGGTCGTCGGACTTCGCGCGGCGGACGGCGAGGATACCCTCCTGCGCGAGGTAGTGCTGGGCCATGTCGTCGATGCCGTCGCCGACGAAGACGACGTCGGCGCCGATGTCGACGAGGTGGTCGACCATCTCGCGGAGCTGCTCCTCTTCCTGGTCGAGGAACTGCTGGAGCTGGTCGGGGTCCGTGACGTTGACCTCGGCGTCGATCTCCGTCTCCTTCACCTCGATGGCGCCGTCGAACAGCGCCACGTCGGCGTCCTCGACCGCGAAGGGCATGTTCTCGTCGACGCGCTCCTTGTCGACGATGACGCCCTCGACGAGCTCAGACTCGTCGATGGAGCTGCCGACGACCTTCTCGACGGAGACGTTCTCCGTGTCGATGCCGTCGTCGTCTTGGACCGCGAGGACGGCGTCGACGACGAGCTCGGCGAGGAGGTCCTTGGAGTTCTCCGCGCCCTTGCCCGTCATCGCCGTCTCGGCGATCTCGACGAGTGTGTCGCGGTCGTCCGCGGAGACGTCGATGGCCTCCTCGTCGAGGATCTCCTTGGCCTTCTCGGCGGCCTGACGGTACCCCTGCGCGAGGGTCGTCGCGTGGATGTCCTGGTCGAGGAGCTCCTCGGCCTGATCGAGGAGCTCACCGGCGACCACGACCGCGGAGGTGGTGCCGTCGCCGACCTCCTCCTCCTGCGTCTCTGAGACCTCGACGATCATGTTGGCCGCCGGGTGGTCGATGTCCATCTCTTTCAGGATGGTGACGCCGTCGTTCGTGACGACGACGGACCCGCCGGAGTCGACGAGCATCTTGTCCATCCCTTTCGGGCCGAGCGTGGTGCGGACGGACTCCGCGACCGCCTTGCCGGCCGTGATGTTCATGTTCTGCGCGTCCTTTCCGGATGTTCGCTGCGATTCCTCGGAAAGTACGATCATGGGCTGATTGCCCATCCGCTGGCGCTGTGACATTACGACCATTGATTGTTTGTGATTCTATATAAACCCTTTGTTCAGGTCGTGCGAAATCGCAACACGGTGGGGGAGTATCGGCCAGTATGCGGTGCGTTCACACGACCCTTTATATAGTACGCTAACTCGACCGTTGAGGCCGAGGTTGAGCGGCGCCAAACTACGGCGGCGCGTGCCTGCGAGGCTGCTCTACGGCCGGATAGCACGCGCGAGGTCGGCGACGCAACGCGTCGGCTGCCAGATGGACCGGAGGTCCTTCGCCGGAGTCGGCCGACTGAGGGAAGGCCGACGAGGCTGGGGCTTTGGCGGAGATCAGCGTACCCCGGTAGAGGTCGTCGTTAGTCGAAAAGCGACCGCGGCCGCAACGGGAAAAAGATATTCTCTGTTATTGCGGCGCGTTGAAGCTCACGTCGTCGTCGAGCTCGTTCGACATGCGCTCCAAGTACGAGTACACCGCGCCGTGCGGAGCCCCGTCGAGCAGCATTCCGACAGCGCGCCGCACCACCTCCAGCTCATCGGGCTGCCCCACCGCGCCCACGGTCGACCCGTAGACGACGACGTTCGCGCCCGACAGCTCCTCGATGAGCTCCCGAGTCCGGCCGTTCTCGCCGATTATCCGGCCCTTCTTACGCTGGAGGTCGTTATCGTTGCGAGTGTGTTCGGAGAGGTCGACCAGGTCGAGCGTCCGGAGGTCGTGGTCGAGGATCGACAGCGCGGTCTCCGGCTTGAAGCCGCGGCCGATCGCCTTGATCACGTCCGGGGCCACCATCGCCGCCACGGGGTCGTCGCGCTCCTCGATGGCGACGCTGCCGGACTCGGAGTCGATGTCGAGCCGCACGTTCGCCCGCTCTTCGATCTCTCGCATCGTCTCGCCGCCGGCGCCGATGACGACGCCGATCCGGTCCTGCGGAACCGTCACGTGTTGCATATCACGGAGTACCCGGCGGAGCCTTTTAAGAGTGTTCCGCGGCGGGCGCCGTGTGGCCGCGTGACGGTGGTCTCCGGCCGGTTGTCCGTCCGAAGGCGTGTCACACCGGAATGAGGTTTTTCTGTCGACTCCGCGAGCGACGCGTATGGAGATCAGACCGCCGGCGTCGGACGCGGACTCCGGGGGACTGATCCGCGTACAGGGGTTGTCCGAGGAAACCTATCCGACCGCGATCTACGCCTGCGAGGTCTGAGCCTCGACGCCGCGACGGAAGCGCCCCGAATTACGCTTCGTCGGAGGCTCCGGTCGACTTCCCGTCTGCCTCCGCGTTCGACTCCGTCTTCCCGCCCGACGCCGGCTCCCCGGTCGGGTCGGCCTCGGGCTCCGTCACGTACGCGCGGAGGTCGTCAGGGTCGACGTCGAGCCCCTGCCGGGTGAAAAACGTCGCCACGTTCTCGCAGTCGCGGACGAGGAACTCCCCGGCGTTGGGGTGGTGAACCGTCACGGCCTGCCCTAGGTCGATGATCACCAGCTCGCCGTCGTGGATGATCATGTTGTACTCCGAGAGGTCGCCGTGGATCAGGCCGGCACCGTACAGCCGGCGCATGTACTCGCGGACGACCTCGTAGGCGGTCTCCGGGTTCTCCACGTCGACCTCGCTCAGCCGCCTTGCGCGCTCCGCGGCGTGGCCGACGAGCTCCATCACGAGGACGTTCCGCTGGACCGCGATCGGTTCCGGGACCCGGACGCCGGCCTTTTGCGCGCGCGAGAGGTTCGCGAACTCCTTGCGCGTCCACGCCAGCACGACCGCCTTCTTGTCGCTCGCGATGCCCTCGAAGCGCGGGTCGCCCTCCAAGTAGTCGCGCATTTGCCGGAAGTTCGAGGAGTTGATCCGGTACACCTTCACCGCGACCTCGCGCTCGGGCGTGACGCCCTCGGGGCCGCCGCCGGCCGCCTCCGACCCCGGCTCCGGCCGCTCGCCCGCCTGCCCGCCGAGTGCCTCGAAGACGCTCGCCTCCTTCCCCGTCGACACCGGCCCGCCGAAGGCGTCGACGTAGCCGTCCTGGACCAGCTTGTACACCGCCGCCAGCGTGGCATCGTCGAACACCGACTCCTGGAGCTTGAACTGCTCGGTGTCTTTGATCCGCTTGCGGAACTCGTCGAACTCGCGGTCCTGCCGCCGGGCGATCCGGTCGGCCTCGGTGTCGGAGACGTCGAGTTTCTCCCACTCGTCGCCGGGCTGGTCCGCCGGTTCGAGCAGGCCGAAGTCCTCGCTCATTCGTCCCGAGGTTCGACGCGGCGAGGGATAAGCGAGGGGGTCCGCAGACCGTCGAGGCGACCCGGGAAAGCGGCCGCGCCGACCGTCACAGCACGTCGAGCGCGTCCGCGACCGGCATGTGCCCGTCGCGGACGGCCTCTAAGATCGTCCGCCGCTCCTCGGTCTCCGGGTCGGTCGCGTCGCCGTCGTCGCCGTCGTCGCCGACTTCCGCGAGCGTCACCTTCTCGGTCTCGCCGACGAACTCGGGGAAGTCGGTGCCGTCGGCCAGCGCTTTCTCCTTTTTCACCCGGTACGAGCCGGCGTCGGTGGTGTAGAGGTCGCCGGGGTGGAAGAAGTACCAGTCCTCGCGGTCGAACCGCACCGCGATCCGCGCCTTCGCGCCGAAGTTCCGCGCGAAGAACAACAGCGCTTCTACCTCCTCGCCGGTGAGGTAGATCGGGTCGCCCGCGCTCGACTTCGCCTCGATGGCGTAGAACGTCTCGCCGTCGCCCGCGAGCACGTCGGGGAGCTCGCGCTCGGTCGCGGAGCCGCTGGCCGGCGCGCGCATCACGGCGAAGCCCGCCTCGTCCAGGGCGTTCACCAGTTCGCGCTCGCGGCGGTCCCCCTTCCGGTTAGCGGACACGGTCGTCGTCACCCGGTTCGGTCATGGGCGACGTAGACGCGAGCCGGGCAAAAGCCCGGCGGGTCGCGGAGCGTCGACGGCGGGGTCGCGAGACGCCGGTGACGAACTCGCAGACGCGATCGACTTCACCCGCGCAGCCGCCACCACAGCGACCGGAGCTTGTACCCGAGCGAGTCCCGCTCGTACCCGTTCCAGCCGCTCATCCCGCCGGAGAGCGTCGACGCCTCATAGCCCGCCTCGTCGAGGACGCGGGTCGCGCGCTTGGCGACGATCCCCATCTTACAGACGGTGACGACCTCGCTGTCGTCGGGAATCTCGTCGAGCCGGCGGCGGAGCGCGGCGTCGTCGCCGCTCCGGAGGTCGTCGTACACGGGCACGTTCCGGCTCCCGTCGATCGCGCCGCTCCCGTAGTCCGACTCGGGGCGGATGTCCAGCAGGAACGGCTCGTCGTCCGTGCCGAGGCGCTCGTCCAGCTCGTCCGGGCGGATACGGCTCATCGGGGGACGATCGGTCTCGCGGGGCAAATCTCTGCCGGCTGCGGCGCGTCGAGCGCGGCGACCGCGGGGCCGCGACCGGTCTCACTCCCGCAGCCGCTCCGAGTGTTCGACGACAACCCGTCCGAGCCGCTCGGTGCGCCGGCGGAGGTCGTCGTCGGTGATCCGCGGACCGTCGTCCGGGGCGTCCGCGTCTCCCGGTCCGCCCGTCTCGACCTTCGAGGAGGCGCCCCGGATCCCGACCTCGTGGGGGACCGTCCACGCGTGGACGTTCCGGAACGTCGAGCGGAGGTGTTCGAGCGTCCCGCCGTAGGAGCCGCCGCCGGCGGTCGCGAGCAGGCCGACGGCGGTATCTGCGTACTCGTCGGAGCCGCAGAAGTCGTGGAAGTTCTTGAACGTCGACGAGTAGGATCCGCGGTAGACGGGCGTGCCGGCGAGGACGCCGTCGGCCTCGCGGACGCGGCGCTTCAGCGCCTCGCTGTCGCCTTGGGCGTCCTCTTCGGGGTGGTACAGCGGGAGGTCGACCGCGGCCAGGTCGATCAGGTCCGTCTCGGCGCCGGCGTCGGCCGCGGCGTCGAGCGCGACGCGGAGGGCGGCCCGCGTGGTGCTGGCCGCGCTCCGGCTGCCGGAGACGGCGACGATTCGGGTCATACCTCGAGTTCGAGACCAGATAGTAAAAACGGAGGCGATCGACGGGGAGCGGACCCGAAACTCCGACCGTTAGTGCCTTGGAACTAATTGGCAAGGTCGATTCGCGCCGTCATAACTCCGGCCCCTCGATTGTAAGTAGCCGGTAGCAGATCGGCGGCGGCCACCTCCGAAGCCCCGGCCTCGCGGCGCCCCGGTGAGTCCCCCTCTGCCCAGCACAGCACCTCACGCCTCCCCAGCCTCGTCGGACCGGCGCGACTGCGTCGGTCCGACTCCCTCGCGCGTGCTCCTCACGCCCTGCGGGCATTCGGAGGCACGCGCCGCCGCGGTTTATTTATCAATAGCCGCGGGCGATCCGCTCGCGCAACCTTCGCGGCCGACACGGGGCATTATTGTCCCCGCCGCCGACGTGGCCGACATGGACCAGATAGCCTTCGGCACGGACGGGTGGCGCGCGACACTCGACACGTTCACCGACGAGCGCGTGCGGATCGTGGGACAGGCGATCGCCGACCACCTCGACGCGGCGGGGCACGACGAACCGGTCGCGGTGGGGTACGACGCCCGCGAGACCTCGGAGGGGTTCGCCGAGAGCCTCGCGGAGGTGTTCGCGGGCAACGGCTTCGACGTGATCCTCCCCGAGCGCGACGCGCCGACGCCGGTGATCGCCCACGCTATCGTCGACCGCGGACTGGCCGGCGCGTGTATGATCACCGCCTCGCACAACCCGCCCGAGTACAACGGCGTGAAGTTCATCCCGCACGACGGCGCGCCGGCGCTGCCGGACGTGACCGAGGATGTCGTCGACCGGCTCGCCGAGCCCGACCTGCTCCCCGAAGCCGAGCGCGGCGACATCTCTCGGGTCGACCTCGTGAGCGAACACGCCGACGCGGCCCGCGAGGTCGTCGGCCGCGTCGCCGGAGACGGGGACAGCGTCGACCTCGACGGGCTCACGGTCGCGTACGACGCGATGCACGGGAGCGGGCGCGGCGTCACGGACGCGCTCCTCGAGTCGGCCGGCGCGGAGGTGGAGCGCCTGCGCTGCGAGCGCGACGTGACCTTCGGCGGCGACTCCCCCGAGCCGTCGGCCGAACACCTCGGAGAACTGGCCGAGCGCGTCACCGACCCCGAGAGCGACGTGGATCTGGGGATCGCCAACGACGGCGACGCCGACCGGATCGCGGTCGTCACGCCCGAGCGCGGCGTCCTCGACGCGAACCTCTTCTACGCCGCCTGCTACGACCGTCTCTTGGAGACCGACTCCGGGCCCGCGGTCCGCACCGTCTCGACGACGTTCCTCGTCGACCGCATCGCCGAGGCGCACGGCGAGGCGGTGTACGAGACCCCGGTCGGCTTCAAGTGGGTCGCCGAGGCGATGGGTGAGCACGACGCGCTGTTCGGCGGCGAGGAGTCCGGCGGGTTCACCCTCCGCGGTCACGTCCGGGAGAAGGACGGCGTGCTGATGGGGCTGCTCGCGGCCGCGACCCACGCCGCCGAGCCGTTCGACGCGCGCGTCGACCGCCTGCTCGACGAGCACGGCCACATCGCGGCCGGAAAAGTGTCGCTCGACTGCCCGGACGACCGGAAGGAAGCGGTCCTCGACGAGCTAGAGGACCACATCCCGGAGGCAGTCGGCGGGTCCCCCGTAGCGAAGGTCGTCACGCTCGACGGGTTCAAGCTCCTCTTAGAGAGCGGCTCGTGGCTGCTCGTCCGCCCCTCGGGAACCGAGCCGAAGCTCCGGGTGTACGCCGAGGCCGACTCCGACGAGGCCGTCGACGACCTGCTCGCCAAGGGGCGCGACCTCGTCGAGCCGCTCGTCTGAGGGCCGCGCGCGACGACCGGCGCGATCGGTCCGGGAGCCCGATCCCGCGCGGACGAGTTTCAGTTCCGTCTTGCGTTCGGCTCGTCTACTCATGAATTACCCTCGCACCGTCGTGTACCGCCTGGCGCGGCGCAGGCCACACACGGTCGACGAGCCACTGTCAGCGCCCGAGCGGACCGACGTGAACCCGACACCGCTCGCGGAGCCGGCCGACGGCGCCCCGACGGACGGGCCGATCCGAGCCGCCCGACCCCGGCGACGGAGCGCCCCGCGGCCCCGGTAGCGAGGAGCCCCGCGACCTCACGCGCGAGCCGGCGGACGGCGGCGCGGACGCGGAGGCGAGAGGCCGGGACGCCGACGAGGCGGAGACCCTCGAATACCGGCTCGAACGGCTCCGCCCGCTGCGAGCCGTGGTGACGCTCGGGGTCGTCGTCGCCCGGCTCATCCGGTCGGTTTGAGCGTTTCCGTGCCGACCCGATCGGGTGTCTTTTTAGGGGATACCGCCCTAGCCGAACGTATATGTTCAAGGCCATCGTGGGCGCGTCGACGTTTCAGGACGCGCTCGATTCGGTGAGCGTGTTGGTCGACGAGTGTAAGATCCGCCTGAACGAGGAGGAGCTCTCCATCCGGGCCGTCGACCCCGCCAACGTCGGCATGGTCGACCTCACGCTGGAGGCGGCCGCGTTCGAGTCCTACGACGCCGACGGCGGCGTCATCGGCGTCAACCTCGCCCGCCTGGAGGACATCGCCGGCATGGCCAACTCGGGCGACCTGATCCACCTCGAACTCGACGAGGAGACCCGCAAGCTCCACATCGAGATCGACGGCCTATCCTACACCCTCGCGCTCATCGACCCCGACTCGATCCGCCAGGAGCCGGACATCCCGGACCTCGATCTCGCCTCCGAGATCGTCGTCGAGGGCGCCCAGCTCGACCGCGGGATCAAGGCCGCCGACATGGTCTCCGACCACATCCGCCTCCGCGTCGACGAGACCGACGAGGCGTTCTTCATCGAGGCCGAGGGCGACACCGACGACGTGAACCTCAAGCTCGACCGCGAGGACCTCATCGCGCTCACCGCCGGCCCCGCTGACTCGCTGTTCAGCCTCGACTACCTCAAGGACATGAACAAGGCGATCCCCTCCGACGCCGAGGTCACCGTCGAGCTCGGCGAGGAGTTCCCCGTCAAGCTCCACTACGGCTTCGCCGAGGGGCTCGGACAGGCAACGTATATGCTTGCACCGAGGATTCAGAGCGAGTAAATTACCGAGGGAAGCGTGTCCAGGATGCGGAGAGTCGTTCAAGCGGGTCGGTAGTCACTGGGCACGCGGAAGCTGTTACTACCCCGAAACACCCACGTACCTTCGCGAGATCCTCGTCGGCTGTTTCATGGGTGACGGGGGGTCCGTCCCAAAGACGAACGACGGGGCTCACGGCCTGTTCCGTCTCTCGATGGTTACAAGCAATCCTTGGAGTGGTTCGACCACGAGATGGGGGTGTTGAGACCGGTGTCCGATTAAAAAAAGACGGCAGCGGAGCTGGCACATAGTAACCGTGAATCGGGGTCAGTCCAAATGCGAGGGCTCAGAACAATCACGATAGGTATACCGTCATATCGCGATCTCACCCGTTCATGCGGTCACTTCGTCGGTGGTACCGATCCGGCGAGAAGCGGTTCCCAGAGAGTCTATCGCTGACGCCACGGATCGCCAAGATGTGGTACGTCTGTGACGGGTGTCTCGATGTTCAGGAGTACGGCGAACCGAGAGCATCGATACGGATACGACACCAAGACGGTCGTCAGGATTTCCTCTTAAGCCTATTCGAAGAAATTGGCCTCTCACCGTCGTACGGCCGCGAAACGATCCGCTTCGGGGTCGAAGAGGCTCGCTCGTTCCTCGACTGAAGCACCCCACCGCCCGGATTCGAGTACAAGTGGGTGCTCGACTCGCGAGAGCGCTACGATCGTCTGAAGGCACAGGCGTACGGCGAGGCACACGCTTTATAAACCGTCCACGACCGGAACCGACACCGTCACCCGCGTCCCCCGCGGCTCCCGGTCGGCGTACTCGACGTCGGCGCCGACCGCGGCGGCGCCCCACGCGACGACCCACAGGCCCAGCCCCGACCCGTGTTCGAGGGCGGTCTCCCGCCCGGACTCGACCGCCTCGACTTCGTGCTCGGGGATCCCGGGCCCGTCGTCCGCGACGGCGAGCACGAACCGCGCGTCGCCCTCGCCCTCGTGGCCGCCGTCGCCTCCGCGCTCCTCTCGACGGAGCGCGACCCGTACCCACGCCCCGCCGTCATCGCGTTCTGTTCCCTGACCGTCATGGTGATCGAGCGCGTTCTCCACCGTGTTCTCGACGACCGCGCGGAGCGCGTCGAGCCGGACCCGCGTGACCCACTCGTCGTCGTCGGCGTCTCCGGTCGTCCGCTCGCCGACGGAAGTCGCCGCCCCGCCGTCGGCGGTCGTCGGCTCGCCGTCGACCGCGAGTTCGATCGCCGCGTCGTCGCGGCCACGGGCGTCCGCGACGACCGATGTCACGAGGTCGCGCACGTCCGTCGGCTCGGGGTCCCGATCTTCGAGCAGCCGCTCGACGGTCCCGGCCTTCTCGCCGAGCGCGGCCAGCGCGCCCGCGCGACGCTCGACCGCGTCGGCCATCTGAACGAGTTCCGAGTCGTCGACGCGATCGCGGAGGATCTCGCCGTACCCGCGGACGACGCCCGCGTCGTTGCGGAGGTTGTGACGCAGGATGCGGTTGAGCACCTCCAGCTGCTGGCGTCGGCGCTCGCGGTCGGTGACGTCCGAGAGAACGAGAGTGTACCCGACGTGGGTGCCGTTGGGATCGGTGAGCCGGGAGACCGACACCGCGTACGTGCGGCTGCGGGCGCCGTCGCCGGCGTCGATCTCGACCGTCTCGCGGGAACCGCCCGCTTCGTCGTCCGGGCCGGACTCGCCGCCGTCCGGCTCGCCCTCGCCCGCGTCGCCGATGCGGACCGGGAGATCGAGGAAATCGGCGAGCGGGCGGTCGCGGGCGGTCTGGGCGTCGACGCCGAGCACCGTTTCGGCCGCGGGGTTGATCCGGACGATGCGGCGGTCGAGCGCCAGCGCCACGATGGGGTCGCGGAGGTCGTCGATCGCGGTGCGCTCCGCGGCGCGGCTGGTGGTCGGGTTCCGGTCGAACATCTCCGCGCGGTCGAACGCGTACGCGTCGAGGAGCAGGTGTGGGACGAACATCACCGGCGCGAGTTGGAGTTGGGGCACCGGGCCGAGCGCCAGCGCCCACGCGACCAGCGCGAACCCGGGCGGCAGCGAGCTCAGCGCGACCGCGGCGCTCTCGCGGCGGTACAGCGGCCCGTAGCTGAGCAGCGTGTCGACGAGGAGGAACACGGCGCTGGCGACGAGGACCGTCTCCGCGGCGACCGTCAGGTACGCCCACGGCCCGAACGCGTACGAGACGGTCTCGACGCCGAAGACGGGGTCGCGCGCGAAGTCGGTCCAGAAGACACCGTGGAGCGAGTTCGTGACGACGAGCGCGGACGAGAGTGCGCCGAACCCGACGACCGCCGCGAACAGGCGGCTCCGGACCACGTCGCTCCGGCCCGTGTACTCCAGTGCGAACCCGAGGAAGGCGATCCCTGTCCAGATCACGCCCAGCCACATCGTCGCCTCCAGCGCGGCTCGGATCGCCGGTTCGGAGACCAGCAGGCCGACGCCGTAGGAGAGACACCACGTCGCCTGCGCGGCGAACACGCCGAGGAACCAGTCGACGCCGGGGCGGCCGCGGTGTTCGCGGATCGCCCACGCGAGCGCGAGCGCCCCCGCCCCGCCCGCGAGTGAGCCGACGGCGGGCCACGCGGGAACGAGGTCGAGGGCCATTCGTCGGGTACGACGGCGACGGCGGGGGTAAAGCTGTCGTGGGGCGGCGGTCCGTCCGGTCCGCGCTCCGGACGAACCGGCGCTACAGATGCCGCTCGATGACGCGCTTCGCGGCCTGTCCCTTCTCCTTCCAGCCGTACCCCTCGTCGTACACGTGGCGCTTGGCGTCGACGAGCTCGCCGGGCGTCGACTCCTCGAAGCCGCCGCGGTCCCACGCGCCCGACTCGCGGAGCCACTCGATCACGTTCTCGCGGGTCTCGGGCCACGAGAGCCCGACCATCTCGTACCACGCCACCATCGCGAACACCGCGTTGTCGTGACAGCCCGGGACCGAGCCGTGCTCGTAGACGGTGCGCATCGGGTCGCGAGTCGGCTCCGAGACGCGTTCCTTGAACTCCGCGGCGGTGAGCAGGCGGAGCCGGTCGCCGTCCTCGACGACGCGCTGGTCGCGGCGGAGCGCGCCGAGCGCGGCCTTGTGGAGCCCGCCCCACTCCGCCGGGACCGCGTCCCGCAGCGCCGCTTCCGGGAGGCCGTCGGGCTCCGCGGACAGCACCGACAGGAGGTCGGTGTACGCCTTCTCGACGGTCGGCCAGCTCACGCCCTCGAACTCACAGTCGGCGTCGTGAAGGCTGTTCGTCGTCCGACAGCCGGGGCACGGGTAGCGGAACGTCGGCACGAGGCGACGCTTCGACGCCGCGGGAGTTAGGGGTTTCGCGACGACGGTCACGAACGTTAGCGGGGTTCCGAAACGTTTACTCACCGGCCGGTCGCGAATCTACACGGTATGACAAAGGTCAGCGTTATCGGTGCGGCGGGGACCGTCGGAGCCGCGGCCGGCTACAAACTCGCGTTACGCGACGTGGTCGACGAGCTCGTCTTCGTGGACATTCCGGACCAGCGCGAGACGACGATCGGACAGGCCGCCGACGCGAACCACGGCGTCGCGTACGACTCGAACACGACCGTCCGGCAGGGCGAGTACGAGGACACCGCCGGCTCGGACGTGGTCGTCATCACGGCGGGCATCCCGCGCAAGGAGGGGCAGACCCGGATCGACCTCGCCGGCGACAACGCGCCGATCATGGAGGACATCGGGTCCTCGATCGCCGAGCACAACGACGACTTCGTCACCGTCACCACCTCGAACCCGGTCGATCTGCTCAACCGCCACCTCTACGAGGTGGGCGACCGCGACCGCCACAAGGTGGTCGGCTTCGGCGGCCGGCTCGACTCCGCGCGCTTCCGCTACGTCCTCTCCGAGCGCTTCGACGCGCCCGTCCAGAACGTCGAGGCGACGATCCTCGGCGAACACGGCGACGCGCAGGCGCCCGTCTTCTCGAAGGTGCGCGTCGACGGCCGCGACCCGTCGTTCGACGCCGACGAGAAAGAGCAGATCCTCGCGGACCTCCAGGAGTCCGCGATGGACGTGATCAGCCGGAAGGGCGCGACGCAGTGGGGACCCGCCACCGGCGTCGCCCACACCGTCGAGGCCATCCTCAACGACACCGGCGAGGTGCTCCCCTGCTCGGTCGTGCTCGACGGCGAGTACGGCTACGATGACACCGCGCTCGGCGTCCCCGCGAAGCTCGGCGCGAACGGCGTCGAGGAGGTCGTCGAGTGGGACCTCGACGAGTACGAGGCCGAACTGCTCGACGAGGCCGCCGAGAAGCTCTCCGAGCAGTACGAGAAGATCGCGTAGCGAGCGCCCGGTTTTACCACCGTCTTTTTATCGCTGCCGCACCCCCGTCTGGCCATGAACCGCGCCGAGATCGACACCGACGACCTCCTGAAGATCGTGCTGCTGCTCGTCGTCGTGTGGCTTCTCCTGGAGATCGTCGGGGCCGTCCTCGAGGTCGCCTTCTGGCTGCTCGACGCCCTCCCGACGCTGATCGGGATCGCGCTCGTCGTCGTGATCGCCTTACACCTCACCGATCGGATCTGAGGCGGCCGCCGACGTGTTCAGCCTCAACGTCCCGCTCCCGCCCGCGATCGACCGCCTCGCCGGCGATCTCCACCCGAAACTGACGGGGTTCGACCGCGTCCGCGAGCGTCACACCCTCGTCTGTAAGCGCTTCGGCGTCGAGGACGTGCGACGCGGAGAGCGCGACGGAGGCGATGAACGCGGAGAGGGAGAGGGGGGCGAGGAACGTGGAGGGGACAAACCCGTCCCGCCTCGTCAGGAGGCCCTCGACCGGCTGCGCGAACGCCTTCGTCGACCGCTCGCGACCGCCGACCCGTTCGAGGTCGCCGTGACCGGGATCGACGTCTTCGACGCGCCGCGGTCGGGGTCGCGGCCGATCGTGTATCTGACGGTCGAGAGCGACGGGCTCGTTCGGCTTCACCGCAGGCTCTGTGCGGCGTTCGGGACGGTGGAGGGAATCGAGGGCGACGCGTACGTCCCGCACGTGACGCTGGCGCGGGGCGGCGACCCGGAACCGGGCGCGGTCGCCGACCTCGTTGAGACCGAGTTCGACCCGGTCCGGTGGCGCGTCCATGCGCTCGACGCGTGGGACCCGGAGTACCGGGAGGTCGCGGCGACGGTCGATCTGTAGGGCGAACCGGAGGTTACGCGTCGTCGACCGCGTCCGGTTCCTCGACCGCGTGGTGCGGCCCCACCGGCCCGTGGGTCGGGCAGACGCCCGCGATCGGGGTGGCGTTGAGACAGCAGGCGCGGCGGTCGGTCGCAACGAGACCGCTCGAGAGCGGATCGCCGCACCGGGCGCAGTACGCGTCGGCGGGGGCGGACATCTACCGCTCGCGGATCCGCATCGGCACCGGATGGCTCGGGTGCATGGTGAGCGAGCCGCGCAAGGAGAGGTCCGGTCCCTCGTAGCCGAGTTCGAACTGCGAGCAGATCTCCGCGAGGATGATCTTCGCCTCCAGCAGCGAGAACGCCTTCCCGATACAGTGGCGCGGGCCCCCGCCGAAGGGGAAGAAGGCGAACCGGGGGCGCTCGCTCCGGCGCTTGGGCGTCCAGCGGTCGGGGTCGAACGTCTCGGGGGCGTCGTACCACCGCTCGGACCGGTGGGTCACCCACTGCGACACCATCAGCGCGGACCCCTCCGGGATCCGGTACCCCCCCAGTTTCACGTCGAGCTTCGGCTCGCGAAACAGGGTGTAGACGGGCGGGTAGAGGCGCATCGACTCGTTGAGCACGCGCTCGGTGTACGCCATGTCGCGGACGTCGGCCGCGGTCGGCGGGCCGTCGGCGGTCGCCGTCTCGGCCTCGCGCTCGACCTCGCGACGGGCCTCAGGGTGATTCGAGAGCAGGTAGAACGTGTACGTCAGCGCGAGCGCGGTCGTGTCGTGGCCGGCGAGCAGCATCGTCACCAGCTCGTCGCGGAGGTTCTCGTCGGTCTGCTCGCCGCGGTCGCGGGCGCGCAGGAGGACCGAGAGCAGGTCCATCGGCAGGTCGCCGTCGCCGTCCCCGGCCGGGCCGGGCACCGCGACGCCCTCCGCGCCGGCGGGGTCGACGCTCGGGTCGCGCTCCGTGCCCCGGCGGCGGTCGACGATCCCGTCGATGACGGATTCGAGGGTGTCGATCGCGGCGTCGAACTCGCGGTTCTCGCGGGTCGGCACCCAGTTCGGGATCAGGAACCGCCGCGGGTCGGGCTCGAACCGCGCGCCGAGCGGCTCCAAGTTCTCTTGGACCGTCTTCACCTCCTCGTCGGTGATGTCGGCGCCGAACATCGCCGAGACGATGATCTTCACGGTGAGGCGGGCGACCTCGAGCTGGATGTCGACGACCTCGCCGTCGGCCCAGTCCGCGAGCTGCGACTCCGTGTGGTCGACCATCGTCCCGTCGAGCGCGCCGATCCGGCGGTTGTGGAACGAGGGGTTCGCGAGCGTGCGCTGGCGCTGCCACGTGTCGCCGTCGCTCATGAGGAGACCGTCGCCGAGCAGCGTGTCCATCGCGTCGTCGCCGAACTGGGGCTTCCGGTAGCGTTCGGCGTCGGCGACGAGCACGCGCTCGACGTCGGCGGGGTTCGTGAGCAGGTACGTCTCTCTGGGACCGAGGTCGAGCCGCACCACGTCACCGTAGCTGTCGGCGCAGGCGCGGAGGAAACCGAAGGGGTCGTCAGCGAACTGGCGACCGTTCCCGAACAGGGGGTCGCCGAGCGGCCCGGGCGGCGTAACGGACATACGTTTTGTGGGGGCTGAGCGGGGTTAAACGTTCGGCGGTGCCGAGAGAACGGGGGAGCGAAAGCGGACGGGACTCGGGGCGGTAGGGGAGTTATCTGGCGTCGAGCTGTTCGACGCGGGCGATCAGCTCGTCGACGCCACCGACGACCAAGAGGCGGCCGTCGACGATGCGTTCGGTCGCCTCCTCGGTGCGGTCGGAGCGCTCGCGGACCGCCTCCAGCGACGAGGTGAGCTCCTCGACGGTCGCCGCCTGGTCGTCGGTGGTGCGCGCGACCTCCGCGACGCCCGCGGCCGCCTCGTCGACCGCGTCAGCGATCTCTTCGAGCGAGTCGAGGACCGTCTCGATCTCGGTGCCCGCGTCCTCGATCCGGTCGTGCGAGCGCTCGACCGCGGTCGTGGTCTCCGCGGACTGCGTCTGGAGCTTGTCGAGGCTCTCCGTGATCTCCTCGGTGTAGCCGCGGGTCTCGTCGGCGAGCTTCTTCACCTCCTCGGCGACGACCGCGAAGCCGTCGCCGCCCTCGCCGGCGCGGGCGGCCTCGATGTTGGCGTTCAGGGCGAGCAGGTTCGTCTGCTCGGCCACGTCGGAGATGACCTCGATGACCTCCTCGATGTCGTCCATGCGCTCGGAGAGCGCGCCGACGCTCTCGACGAGTTCGTCGCCGATCTCCACCACGTCCTCGGTCGCCTCGCGGGCGTCCTCGCTGGCGTCTAACCCCTCGTCGGCGGCGTCGGCGGCCGCGACCGCGGCGGAGTCGACCTGGTCAGCCGTCGCCGCGACCTCCTCCATCCCCGCGGAGAACGACTGCATCTCCGAGACGCTCTCCTCTAAGAGCTCGTTCTGCTCGTCGACGTTCTCGGCGATGTCGGCTGCCGCGGCGCTCGCCTCCTCGACGGTGCCGTCGAGGTCGCGCGCCTTCTCGTGGACGCTCTCGGAGAGGGTCTGGAGGTTCTCCGCCATCCGGTTTACGACGCCGATGACGCTCAACAGCTCTTCGTTGAGAATTTCGCACTCCTCGCGGCAGACGGCGCGGGCCTCTAGGTTTCCCTCCCCGATCTCCTCGGCGGTCTGGCGGATCTCGGCGACCAGCTCCGCCGTCGCCTCGCGCTCGTTGACGTTCTCGGTGCGGTCGATGACGACCTCAGTCACGCCGACCAACTCGTCGCCGTCGTACATCGGGGTCGCGGTGAACTCGATGTGCTTCTCCTCGCCGTGGCGGTCGACCATCGTGCTCGTGTCGCGGTAGCGGATCCGTGCCGATCCGGACCGCTCGACATCGTACACCTCGTCCGCGTCCTCGGGCGCGTCGAGCACCTTGTCCGCGAGTGTGTCGGCGCGCCGACCGTCGGGGTAGAATAGCTCCGAGGCGTAGTCGTGGCCGAGGGCGTCCGCGCGGTCGACGCCGGTGAGCGCCGCGAGCGACTCGTTCCACTCGGCGACGTTCCCCCCGGTGTCGAGGATGAACGTCGGGACGCCCGTGGCGTTGAACACCTCGGCGAAGCCGGCACCCCCTAAGGTCTTGGTCCGGTCCACGCCGTCCGCCTCGGTGACGCTGTACTCCTCGTCGCTCGGGCCACCGGACTCGCCGGCCGGGACCGTCGCGTCGTCCGTCCCCGCGGGCTCCCCGACGACGACGCCCCCGTCGGGGACCGACCGGGAGTCACCTCCCCGCCCGAGCACGCGCCGTAACAGCCCTCGAACTCCCGTCATATCTGTTTCCCTCTCCCCCAAGCATCGGGATAAACGGTTCTCCCCGTGACTCAGGTTTGATAACTACCCAGTTCGCGAAGTGACATGAACGGACCGTGACCTCGCTTCGGCTCGTCCCCGCAGCGTTCAATGGCGTCGGGCGGCTACGGCGATCCGAGACCGATGGACGCCGGCGCGGTGCGCGAGCGGGCCCGAGACCTCCCGACGGAGCCGGGCGTCTACCAGTTCCGGGCGGGGGAGACGACGCTGTACGTCGGGAAGGCGCTCGACCTCCGCGACCGGGTGCGGTCGTACGCGGACCCGCGCTCGGGCCGGATCCGAGGGATGGTCGAGCGCGCCGACCGGATCGAGTTCGCGGTCACCGACACGGAGACGCAGGCGCTGCTGCTCGAGGCGAACCTGATCAAGCGGCTGCGCCCGCGGTACAACGTCCGGCTGAAGGACGACAAGTCGTACCCGTTGGTCGCCTTCTCGGACCACGAGGTGCCCCGGATCGAGGTGACCCGCGACCCCGAGGCGGGCGCGGTCGCGTACGGCCCGTTCACAGACGTGGGCCGCGTCGAGACCGTGGTGAAGGCGGTCCGCGACGAGTACCGGCTGCGCGGCTGTTCGGACCACAAGTACGAGGGGCGCGACCGCCCCTGCCTCGACTACGAGATGGGCATCTGTTCGGCGCCGTGTACCGGCGAGATATCGCCGGAGGCGTACGCCGAGGACGTGGCCGCCGCGCGGCGCTTCTTCGAGGGCGAGACGGGCGTCCTCGCCGATCCCCTCCGACGCCGCATGGAGGCCGCGGCCGAGGCGAACGAGTTCGAGCGCGCGGCGAACCTCCGCGACCGCCTCGAAGCGGTCGAGGCGTTCCACGGCGAGGGGGGCGAGGCCGTCAGCGACCGGAACGACGACCGCACCGTCGATGTGCTGGCGGCCGCGGTCGAGGGCGACACGGCTCGGGTGGCCCGGCTCCACAGCGAGCGCGGGCAACTGGTCGACCGGAGCCGCCACCAGCTGGACGCGGCGGCGGTGGCGGACGCGGCCGAATCGGGGGCCTCCGGCGGCGACGCGACCCCGGCGGACCCCGACGCCAACACCCCCGCCGCCGTGCTCAGCGCGTTCCTCGCGCAGTACTACGCCGAGCGGGAGTTCCCGGACGCGGTCCTCCTCGCCGAACGACCCGCCGACCGGGACGTTGTCGATTGGCTGGAGCGCGAGGGGGTCGCGGTCCGGGTCCCGGGCGCCGGCCGCGAGGCGAAGCTCGTCGAACTCGCGCTGAAGAACGCCCGGAAGCGCGGCGGCCGCGACGACCCCGTGGGCGCGCTCGGCGACCGGCTCGGGATCGCCCGCCCCGAGCGCGTCGAGGGGTTCGACGTGAGCCACGCGCAGGGCACCGCCGTGGTCGGCTCCGACGTGTGTTTCGTCGACGGGAGCGCGGAGACGGCCGATTACCGCCGGAAGAAGCTCACCGAACGCAACGACGACTACGCGAACATGCGCGAGCTGGTCCGGTGGCGCGCTGAGCGCGCGCTCGCCGGCGAGGACGACCGCCCGGACCCCGACCTCCTCCTCATCGACGGCGGCGAGGGGCAGCTCGGGGCCGCCCGCGACGCGCTCGCGGAGACCGGGTGGGACGTGCCCGTCGTCGCCCTCGCGAAGGCGGAGGAGCTGGTCGTCACCCCGACCGGGACCCGGCGCTGGGACGACGACGCCCCCGAGCTCCACCTGCTCCAGCGCGTGCGCGACGAGGCGCACCGGTTCGCCGTCTCCTACCACCAGACCGTCCGCGACGAGGTCAGGACGGTCCTCGACGACGTGCCGGGGGTCGGCCCCGAGACGCGCCGCCGCCTCCTCCGGCGGTTCGGCCCGGTCGAGAACGTCCGCGACGCCTCCCGCGACGACCTCACCGACGTCGACGGCGTGGGCGACGCGACCGCCGACACGCTCCGCGAGCGGCTGTGAACCGACGGCGGGTCGGCGTCCGGGACGGCGGCGGCCGTCACGCCGATTCGACGGCGCGCTCGACGACCGCCGCCTCGGCCTTCCGGAGCAGTTCGCCGGCCGTGCTCGTCGCGCAGCCGAGCGCGGCCGCCACGTCCGCGACGGTCCCCTCGCGCGGAACCTCGTAGTACCCCGTCGAGACCGCCGTCTCCAGCGCCGCGCGCTGTCGGTCGGTCAGCCGCGACGGTTCCCGTCGGCGCTCGAACTCGTGGACCCACTCGATAGTGAGGTCGGCGAGGGTCGCGAGGTCGTCGTGGAACTCGCTGAGCGCCGCCGTCGCGCCCACTGCCTCGAACCGGACGTCGCCCGACTCGCGGAAGACGACCGGCGGGAGGAATATCACCCGCGACGCCGCGACGGTGTCGAGGAGCGCCGCCGGGAACTCGTAGGCGTCCTGCCGAAGGAACGCGTAGGTCCCGTCGGCGTCGCTCACGAGGCTGCTCGCGACCAGCGAGTCGAGCGCGTCGAGGGCAGACGCCGTCGCGTCGCGGTCGCCGTCGAACCAGAGCAGCGTCGTCGCGTCCGCCGTCGGGCTCCACATCAGCAGCTCCGCGCGACGGATCGGCGAGTCGGCGGCGATCGCCTCGTGGAGGGGGTGGCGGAGCCGCTCGGGGTAGGCGGCCGAGAACCTGATCCGTTTCATGACGCCGTCGCTCGACGTTCGAGCGTGCCGTACATCAATCCGCGTGGTTCGGGACCGCCCGCGGGAGGGACCCGGGACGAGGTCGGAGAGGAGGGCCGAACCGGTCAGCGGGGACGCAACGGCGTCTCGGGGACGGACTCGGGCAGGGCCGGATTGATCAGCGGGGACGCAGCGGCGTTTCAGGGGCGAACTCGGGGAGAGCCAGCGATCAGCGGGAACGCGACAGCGCCTCGGGGGCGGCCCGGAGGAGCGTCCCGAGGTGGTCCGCGCCGTCGAGGACGCGGAGTTCGGCGGTCGGAAGCGCCTCGGCCAGTCGTTCCGCCCCGGCGACGGGGACGTTCGCGTCGTCGGTCCCGTGCCACAGGCGCACCGGGGCGTCGACCGCGTCGAGGTCGATCCCCCAGTCGCTGCCGGCGTCGCGGAACTCGGTGACCGCGCCGTTCCGGTGGCGCTCGAACGCCGCGAGGAAGTCCTCCTTCACCACGGTCGCGGCGTCCTCGGGGACGGCGTCGGCGTCCTCGGCGTACTGGGCCACCACGAACGACGGGTCCGCGCGCGACGCGACCCACGCCTGACCGCGGAGCAGTGCCCCGAGGACCGACGGCGTCGCGGCCGCGAGGCCGGACAGGAGGCGCTGGACCGCGGGCGTGTCGTCGCCGAACGACGGCGGCGTCGCGCCGGCGACGAGGTCGACGCCGGTGACCCGGTCGCCGAGCGACGCGGCCGTCGCGAGGGCGTAGGGCGCGCCGCCGGAGAACGCGACGAGGGCCGCGCGCTCGACTCCGAGGTCGTTCAGGACGGGCCGCACGGACGCGGCGGCGTCGCCGACGGTCCGACCCGACTGCGGGGGCGAGCGTCCGTAGCCGGGTCTTTCGGGCGCGATCACGCGGACGTCGTTCGCTCGCGCCGCCGGTTCGAGGAGCGCGCCCAGCCGGCGGGACCCGGGCGTCCCGTGGAAGAAGACGACCGGGTCGCCGTCGGGAGGCCCGTACGTCGCGTAGGCGATCCGGCGACCGTCCGCCGAGCGGGCGACGCTCGACATCTCGCGCGCCGGCGCCCGACGCTCCGAGGGCGGGTCCGGTCGCGCGGAGTCGGTGGTGGCCATCACATGCGAGTATGGGAGGGTCACTACTGGGAATTGTGCCGGACTGATACGGTGGTATTTATATGGTGCGCCGGTTCGACCACCACAAGCGGTATCCGTCGCTCGGCCGATCCGGCGACGGAGATGCGAGCGTTCTTCGCCGTCGACCTCCCGGACTCGCTCGCGCCCGCCGTCGCGGAGGCACAGGCCCCATTCGCGGACGCGTCGGGCGTCAACCCGGTCGACCCCGAACAGGCGCACGTGACGCTGAAGTTCCTCGGCGACATCGGCACGGAGGACGATGAGGGCGATCCCGCCCTCGACAACGTGGCCGCCGCCGGCGAGCGCACCGTCGACCGCGCCGCAGTCTCCCCCTTCGAGGCCGAGATCCGCGGCCTCGGCGTCTTTCCGAACCGCGAGTACGTCTCGGTCGCCTGGGCGGGCGTCGGCCGCGGCGGCGACGACCTCGCCGCGCTCTACGAGGCGCTCGAAGCGGAGACGACCGCGCTCGGCGTCGACCCCAAAGCCCACGCGTTCACGCCGCACGTGACGCTGGCCCGCGTGGAGAGCGCGACCGGGGCAGAGGCGGTCCGAGACGCGCTCGACGCGGGAGATCCGGAAGTCGGGACGTTCTCGGTCGACGAGATTCGGCTGGTGGAGTCGGCGCTTACCGCGTCCGGGCCAGAGTACGGTGTCGTCCGGGGGTTCGGACTCGAATAACGCGGCACCGCGCGCCGGTCGCGTCGGATTCTCATCGGTGATAGCCGCGGCCATACGTTTAATCTACCGGATCGGTGAGGTGTTCACAGATGGACGACAGGCCGCGACCGGACGGGGCCGATGGATCGGCGGAGAGCGGCGGCACCGGGCGCGGCGGGCGGCCGACCGACGACGATCCCCCGGCGTTGGCGCGGCTCGATCGGCGGTTCGACGCGTCGACGCGACGCGAGGCGGCGGAGGCGCTCGGCAGCCCGTCCAGTTCGATGAGCGCCGCCGCGAGCCGGATCGTGGATGGGTTGTTCGAGGCGGCGCTCGACGACCCCGACGAGACCGTCCGCGCGGCGGCGATCGAGTCGCTGTACTTCCACGGCGACGACCACGTCGACCGACTGGGGCGGCGGGTCGCCGACCGGCGAGGCGGCGGCGCCGAGGACGGAAGCGGGAAGACGAGCGGGGCTGCCGAGACGTTCTAGCGGTGGCTGAGACACGACCGGGCCGCGTATCGGATGATGGGGGCGACGGGACTGTCGCCCGGCCGCGGCAGGGGCGCAGCCCCCCGG
>NZ_NEWJ01000037.1:0-27492 GCF_002135045.1 Halorubrum sp. SD683 | reverse complement strand
CCCTGGCCCGGCCGCCTGGTGCGGCGTGTCGGAGGGTCTGGGTTGAAACGGGGGAAAACGGAGCGTTCGTTGGACGAAACGGTGGGAACGGTGGAAGTACGTTCTCGGCCGACTTCACATCGCGCCGCCCATGCCGCCCATGCCGCCCATGCCGCCGCCGGGGGCGCCGCCCTCGTCGTCGCCGCCCGCCGTCGAGAGGTCGCCCGCCGAAATGATGTCGTCGATTTTCAGGACCAGGTTCGCCGCCTCGGCCGCGGAGGCGATCGCCTGCTCCTTCGCGTGGGCCGTCTCGACGACGCCCGCCTCGGCCGTGTCGACGACCTCGCCGGCGAACACGTCGAGCCCGGCGTGCTGGTCGCCCGCCTCGTGGGCCGCGCGGAGGTCGACCAGCAGGTCGATCGCGTCGAGGCCCGCGTTCTCGGCGAGCACGCGCGGGATCAGTTCGAGGGAGTCGGCGAACGCCTCGACCGCGAGCTGCTCGCGCCCCTCGACGGAGTCGGCGTAGTCGCGCAGGCGGCGCGCGATCTCGACCTCGACCGCGCCGCCGCCGGGCAGCGTGCGCCCGTCGGAGACGGTCGTCGAGACCACGTCGAGCGCGTCCTGGATGCCGCGTTCGAGCTCGTCGACAACGTGGTCAGTCGTGCCGTACAGGAGGAGCGTGACGCCGTGGGCGTCCTCGCCCTCGACGTAGAACAGCTCCTCGTCGCCGTCGCGCTCGACCGAGCCGACCGCGAGGTCGTCCGCGGTGAGGGAGTCGAGGTCGGTGACGATCGGCGCACCGAGGACGTTCTTCAGGAACGTCAGGTCGGACTTCTTCGTGCGGCGGACCGCCAGCACGCCCTCCTTGGCGAGGTAGTGCTGCGCGAGGTCGTCGATGCCCTTCTGACAGAAGACGACGTCGGCGCCGGAGTCGACGATCTGGTCGACCTTCTCGCGGAGCTGCTCCTCCTCCTGATCGAGGAACTTCTGGAGCTGGTCCGGCGAGTCGACGTTGACGGAGGTGTCCACGTCGGCCTCCTCGACCTCGATCGGGTCGTTGAGGAGCAGGACGTTCGCCGACTCGAAGTCGGTCGGCATGTCGTCGTGGACCGGGTCCTTGTCGATCGCCGCACCGGTGAGCAGGCGGGACTCGCCCGCCGCGCGACCGGTGCGCGTCTCGATGTTCAAGTTCGCCAGGTCGACCACGTGGGAGCCGTCGTCGGCCTCGACCGTGACGCCCTGTACAGCGCGGACGACGAGGTCGGCGAGCACGTCCTTGTCGAGCTCGGCGCCCTTGCCGGTCATGGACGTCTCGGCGACGTTCTGGAGCGTCTCAGTGTCGTCGGGGTCGACCGCGGTCGCGACCTCGTCGACCTGCTCGCGGGCGTACTCGCTCGCGAGGTTGAACCCCTTGATCACCGCTGTCGGGTGGATGTCCTGTTCAAGCAGGTCCTCGGCGTTCTTCAGCAGCTCGCCCGCGATGGCGACCGCGCTGGTCGTCCCGTCGCCGGCCTCGTCCTCCTGGGTCTCGGCGACCTCGACGACCATCTCGGCGGTCGGGTTGTCGATGTCCATCTCCTGGAGGATGGTGACGCCGTCGTTGGTGATGGTGACGTCGCCCATCGAGTTGACGAGCATCTTGTCCATCCCCTTCGGTCCGAGCGTCGACCGGACGGACTCGGCGACGCCGCGCGCCGCGGAGATATTGTACTCCTGTGCGTCCTTGTCCTGGACGCGCTGGGCGTCATCGCCCATGATGATCATCGGCTGACCCTGCTGCATTCGCTGACTCATACAGCGTTTGATTGATTGTGATTCTATATAAATGTCTCGTTGACGGCCGGACGGACACGGACGGACGCCGTCGGGAGCCGCCGTCGAAAACCGCACGACACCGGACCGTTTCTTCCCGGATCGTGCGGAGAGTTAGCATTGATCTTTGGTGGGACGAATTCGGCTATCCGACGCCGTTTATATATCTCGCTCTCGCCGCCGCGTCACCCCGGAACCCCGCCGGCGAGCAACGCAGCGTCGACGAACGCCTCGCGGCCGAGCGTCCCGTCGGTCGCCCGCGGCAGGGTCGCGTAGACGACGTACAGCGTCGCGCCGGTCCACAGCGCGCCGGAGACCACGTGGAAGACGAAGGCGGTCGTGAGCAGCACACCGTTCCGTCCGGCTAACGACGGCATAATCAGGCCGCGCCGTCGCGTTCCGAGATCTCCGCGTCACGGCAGCGTCAGCGTCCCCTCGTACCGGTGCGTGCCGTCGACAGTCTCGCGGTACTCGTACGCGGGCGGGGGCTCGATCCCCCACTCGCGGAGGCGCTCGTCGACGCCGTCCACATACGTGACGAGGAACGAATCCCGGTCGCGGAGCGTCGGCGGCGTCCGGGTGTACTCCGTCTCGAACCGACACCGCGCCGTTCGCCCGTCGTCGTTGACCTCGATCCGGACCCGGAGGTCCGAGCGCAGCCGCTCGCGGACCGGCGGCGGGTCGCCGCGGAGGTGCCCCTCGCCGAACGCGTCGATCGCGGCCAGCGCCTCGTTCGGGACGTGGTTCACGGCCGCGGATACGGGCTGGCAACACGAATCTCTGCCGCCCGCGCGCCGCCGGATCGGCGCGGCCGACGACGGTGACGGTCCGCCGTCGATTCCCGACCACGGTGCGCGGACGAAAACGGACGTACACGCACTCGGAAACAGGTTTAATCCGGTTGAGGCCCTGCTGATCGATACCCACTCGTTTATGAATGGACGCTCCGTCGTCGAGTCGATACGCTCGTTCAGATCCGAGGTCGATCCCGTGCCCTTCGCCGCCGGCGCGCTGGCAACGTTCGCGTTCCTCGCGTACACGGCGGCCGACACGGAAGGCGCCGCCGCCGCGATCGACGCGGCGTTCGTCACGTTCGGCCAGGGGCTCGCGTGGCTCTACCTCGGCACGGTGCTCGCGCTGGTCGGGGCCGCCGGCTACCTCCTCGTCAGTCGCTACGGACGCGTCCGCCTCGGCGAGGGCGACCCCGAGTACGGGACGGCGTCGTACGTGGCGATGTTCTTCTCGGCCGGGCTGTCGGCTGGCATCGTCTTCTTCGGTCCCGTGGAGGCGCTGTTACACTACCAGACCGTCCCGCCGCTGTTCGCGGGCGAGGTGGCCGCGGAGTCGAGCGCGGCGGCGGTGCCCGCGGTCGCGTACACGGTCTTCCACTACGGCGTCAGCGCCTGGGGCGGGTACCTCGCGATCGGTATTCCGGTCGCGTACTTCGCCTACCGGCACGACGCTCCGTTCCGCGTCTCCACCGCGCTGTATCCCGTCCTCGGCCCCGACCGGCTCGACGGCCTCGTCGCCCGGACGGTCGACACCCTCGCTGTCGTCGCCACCATCGGCGGGATCGCGACCGGGCTCGGCTTCATCGCCACCCAGCTGCTCACCGGCGTCACGTTCCGGACCGGAGTCGCGTTCGGCGACGCCGAGACGGTCGCCGTCATCGTCGGCATCACCGTCCTCTTCACGCTCTCGCTCGTCGCGGGCGTGAGCCGCGGCATCCGACGGCTGTCCGTGTTCAACATCGCGGTCATGGCCCTGCTCCTCGGCGTGGCGCTCCTCGCCGGGCCGACGGTCGACGTGTTGAACATCGGCGTGGCGGCGCTCGGCACGTACGCGACCTCCTTCTTCGAGATGAGCCTGTTCACGGGGAGCGGCGTGGAGGGCGGCGCGAGCTGGACGGCGGCGTGGACCGTCTTCTACTGGTCGTGGTGGATCGCGTGGGCGCCGTTCGTCGGGCTGTTCCTCGCGCGGATCTCCCGCGGCCGGACGATCCGGTCGGTGGTCGGCACCGCCTTCGGGACGATGACCGCGGTCTCGGCGCTGTGGTTCACCGTCGTCGGGGGGACGTCGATCCGGATCCAGCAGTCCGGCGCGGCCGACGTGCTCGGCGCGGTCGGCGAGTTCGGCGACGGCGTCTCCGGCTACGTCATCTTCGGGGCGTTCCCCGGCGGCGAGCTGTGGCAGCTGCTGTTCTTAGTGCTGGTGACGACGTTCTTCCTCACCTCCGCCGACTCCTCGACGCTCGCGGTCGGCATGCTCACGACCGGCGGCAGCCGGAAGCCGTCGGGCGCGAACCGGGTCTTCTGGGGGATCCTCCAGGGTGCGATCGCCTCCGTGCTCGTGGTCGTCGGCGGCGCGACCGCGCTCCGGTCGTCGGTGATCGTCACGGGCGCCCCGTTCGCGCTCGTCTGTCTCGTCGCCATGGGCGGGTTCCTGCGCTGGCTGTCGCGGTCCGACGAGCCGGTCGCCGCGGACGATCCCCGGCCGGAGTCCGACCCCGTGCCGCCCGCGTCGGCGAGCCCCGCCGAGGACGACGACTGACCGCGCGGGACCGCCGGCCCCCGCGGACGACGCCGGACCGACCCTGACGACGCGGCGATCGAAACCGGCTTGATCGACGCGCGCGCAAGTCGGTCCATGTCGCTGGCAGCCGACACCCGCGAGGCCGTCCGCTCGCGGCCGTTCGTCTTCGACGCGCTCCGCGCCGGCCTCCTGAACCACAGCGCCGCGGCCGCGTGGCTCGCCGAGGCCGCCGCCCTCGACGGCGAGCCGGACGCGGTCGCGGCCGCTCTCCGGCGCTTCCGCGAGGACCTGCCCGCGTACGCGACGGAATCGCGAGGGACGACCGTCTCGATGCGCAGCGGGGTCGGGCTCTCGGCGGCCGACGGCGCGGCCGAGGGCGACGCCGGCGAGCCGCTCCTCCGCGTCGGCGACGCGGCCGTCGCTCCGGAGGGCGACCGCACGGCGATCGTCGCGACCGGCGATGTCGACGCCGCGGCGCTCGGGGCGTCGCTCCGCCGGTTGGCCGTTCGGGACATCGAGGTCCCGGCCGCCGGCGTCGCGGAGAATACGCTCGTCTGCGTCGTCGGGCGGCGCGACGGTCCGGACGCGGTCCGGATCGTCGAGGCCGCGCTCGACGCGGTGCCGACGACCGACTCGACCTGACGCGCGGTCGATGGCCGGCTCCGCCTTGACGCGCGGTCGATGGCCGGCTCCGCCTTGACGCGCGTTCAACGACAGCTCCGGCCTGTCGCGCGGTCGACGCCGCTTTGCGGGTTGACCCCGAACCCCGGCGTCGCACCGTTTTCGCACTCCCGCAGCCTCCGAAGTCCCTAAGAGCGGCGCGGCCCCAGTACGGGTATGCAGTCGCTCGTCATCGTCGCGCACGGCTCGCACCTCAACCCCGAGTCGAGCGCGCCGACGTACGACCACGCCGACACGATCCGCGCCACCGGTGCCTTCGACGAGGTCCGCACCGGCTTCTGGAAGGAGGAGCCGCACTTCCGAGAGGTGCTCCGCACCGTCGAGGGCGACGAGGTGTACGTCGTCCCGCTGTTCATTTCGGAGGGCTACTTCACCGAGCAGGTGATCCCCCGCGAGCTCCGCCTCGCCGGCTGGGACGTCTCGGAGTGGGACTCCGACGGCCTCTCGGCGGACCAGGCGACGCTCGTCGCCGAGGACATCGACGAGGAGGTCCACTACTGCGGGCCGGTGGGGACCCACCGCGCGATGACCGACGTGATCGTCCGCCGCGCGGAGTCCGTGACGAACGACGCCGACGTGGGCGACGGGTTCGGCCTCGCGGTCGTCGGCCACGGCACCGAGCGCAACGAGAACTCGGCGAAGGCGATCGAGTACCACGCCGACCGGATCGCCGAGCGCGACCGATTCGACGAGGTGAAGCCGCTGTACATGGACGAGGACCCGGAGGTCGACGACCTCCCCGAGCACTTCGAGAGCGACGATGTCGTCTTAGTTCCCCTCTTCATCGCCGACGGCTACCACACGCAGGAGGACATCCCGGAGGACGTGGGCCTCTGTGAGGACCACACCGAGGGATACGACGTGCCCGAGACGGTCGACGGCACGCGGATCTGGTACGCGGGCGCGGTGGGGACGGAGCCGCTCATGGCCGACGTGGTCTTAGAGCGCGCCGACGACGCCGGCGCCGACCTTGGGACGGCGCTCGACGACGTGCGAGAGACTACCCGCGTCGCCACGGGGGACTGAGCGTGAGCGACCCGACCTCCGCGGAGGCTGACGCGGCCGACGACGGATCCGAAGACGCCGGTGGCGAGCCCGACGCGCCAGAGATCGACCTCCCGAGCGAGGCGTTCGACGCGGTCCTCGACGCGCTCGCCGACCGCGAGCCGGGGGAGCCCGTCCGGTTCGAGGGGTTCAGCGTGGCGCGCGGCGCCGACGAAGACGACGAGGACGCTCCCGTCGAGGACGCCCCCGGCGAGTACGTCCTCGCCGACGGCGACCGCCCGGTCGGGCTGAGCGAGCGCGAGCTCCACGAGGCGCTCTCCGAGCGCGCCGCGGCCGTCACCGACTGGTACACCTTCGAGCGCGTCGTCGGCGAGTTCGGGCCGCGTCGCGCGTTCCTCCGCTGGATCGAGGACGCGGACGGCGATACCGTCGCGACCCGGTACGCCGCGCTCGCCGAGGGCATCGAACGCGCGTGGGGCGAACTGAAGATCACGGCGACGGTCACCGACCGCGGGGAGCGCCGCTACGACGTGCGCCACGCCGACGACGCCGGCGTCCCGGTCGACGATCTGGACGCGTACGACGACCCGCTCAACGACCGCGATCTGGTGACGTTCGACGAACAGGGGCGGTACCGCCCGCTCAAGACGGCCCCGTCGCTCGCTGGCGGCTGGGTGTTCCCCGACCTCGGCCCGCGCGACCTCTACGAGGCGGTCGAGACGATCTACCCCGCGACCGTCGCCAACTGGCACCGCGAGCGCGAGGGGGAGCTCGACGTGACTCACTGGCGCGAGACGATGGAGCGCCAGTCGGGCATCTACGGCGTCGTGAAGACGTGGGACCGCGGCGAGGGGTACGAGCACGTCAACTGGGTGGCGGAGGCCTGTTGCGACGACTCGCAGTGTCTCAAGCGCCGCGAGTGGCAGTACGACGACGAGACGGACCTCGACGTCGACGGCGGCGACGGCGCGTTCCCCTGCCGCGAGCCGTGTTCAGTCGTGGTGTCGGCCGCGCGGAAGTGGACGCGACTGGAGAGCGAGCAGCCGCGGACGTACGAGTTCGACCTGACCCCGAGCGAGAAGGAGCAGGTCGAGGACATCATCGACGCGGTCGCGGACGGCCGGACCGACGAGATCCGCGAGGCGGACACGAAGGAGGGGGCGAACCGGTACCGGGCGCGCTTCCTCCGCGCCAAGCTGTTCGACGACGAGGGGAACCTCGGCGGCGTGCCGACCGAATCGGCCGAGGAGTGACCGGCTCCGTAGCCCGACTCCGATCGGACGCACCGGAAACATCGCCGCGCCCCGCAGGCTTTTCTCGGCTCCCCTGAAACGGTGGGGCAATGAACGCCGTCACGTTGGGTCCCGCCGGCACGTACTCGCACCGCGCCGCGCGCGCCGTCGCCGCCGAGGTGTCGTTCCGCGAATCGGTCACCGCAATCGTCGACGCCGTCGCGGACGGCGAGTTCGAGCGCGGCGTCGTCCCCATCGAGAACAGCATCGAGGGGTCGGTCACGGAGAGCCTCGACGCGCTCGCCGACTACGACGTGTCCGTCACCCGCGAGATCGTCACGCCGATCCGCCACGCCCTCCTCTCGCAGGACGACTCGTTCGAGGTCGTCGCGAGCCACTCGCAGGCGCTCGCGCAGTGTCGTAACTGGCTGGAGTCGAACTACCCGGACGCCGGCCTCGAAGCGGTCGCTTCCACGGCCCGCGGCGTCGAGCGCGCCCGCGAGGACGCCCGCGTCGCCGGGATCGGGCACCCGGACAACGCCGGCGCCGACCTCTCTATCCTCGCGGAAGACATCCAGGACCGGACGTCAAACGCGACGCGGTTCCTCGTCGTCGCGCCCGAGTCCGCGAGGACCGACGCCGGCGGGAAGACCACGCTGATCGTCTACCCGAACGCGAACTACCCCGGCCTCCTGCTGGAGCTGCTGGAGGCGTTCGCCGACCGCAACCTCAACCTCTCGCGGATCGAGTCGCGCCCGAGCGGCGAGCGCCTCGGCGACTACCTGTTCCACTTCGACGTGGACGCCGGGCTCTACGAGGACCACATGGCGAAGGCGGTCGACGACGTCGAGACCATCGCGGACAAGGGGTGGGTGAAGGTGCTCGGATCGTACGACACCGAGCACGTGCTCGACTGAGACCTGAACTTCGGAAGACTGCGACCCGTTGCTCCGTTATTTAAACGACCAGACCTAACGGTGACGACTATTTATCGATGAACGCGGCGGTACGGTTGCGCGTGCCTCCGATCGGCCGCCGCAGGCGGCCGTGAGGAGCGCGTGCGAAGTCGCCGGCGCCACGCGCCGACTGCCAGAGGGACCGAAGGTCCCTCGTTGGAGTCGCTGGCTCCCGGAGCGAAGCGGAGGGCGCCAGCGACGAGGCTGGGGAGGCGCGAGGTGCGGTGCTGTGCGGTGCGGGACTCAAAGGGGCAGCCCTGAGTGCGAAGCACGGAGACGCAAGTAGCGGGGCGCTACGCGCCGCGGGAAGCCGGCGGCGAAGCCACCGGCGACACCGCAGCGAAGGGGCGGTAGCGACCGACCGAGGAACACAGCGAGCCGCGCGAGCCCTCACGACTGGGGCTTTGGAGATGTTATCCGCGGTTCCGTCGGCAGCTGTTTATATACGAGCGACCGGGCCACCCACCGCTATCGCCACACTGACGATCCCTCCGGTGAAACGCGCGGTTCCGTATTACTCGAACCGGTACGTCGCGCCGTCCGGGCCGTCCTCGATCTCGACGCCGACCTCGCCGAGCGCGTCGCGGAGCTCGTCCGCGCGCTCGTAGTTGCCCGCCTCGCGCTCGGCCTCGCGGACGTCCAACACGAGTTCGACCAGCTCGCCGGCAAGGTCGATGTCGCCGTCGCTCGGCGACTCGAACTGGAGGCCCAACACGTCGCCGCCGAGCTCTTCGAACGTCTCGACCGCCTCGCGGAGGCCCCGGTAGTCGTAGGCGGCGTCTGCGTCACGGGTCCCGTTCCCGTCATCGTTCCCCTCGTCGACCGCGTCCACGTGTCGGTTCACCGCGTCGGTGAGATCGAGGAGCGCCGCGGTCGCCTCCCGGAGATTGAGGTCGTCGTTCATCGCGGCCGCGAAGTCGTCGCGGGCGGCCTCGACCGCGCCGTGGAGGTCGTCGTCTTCGGCTTTCGCTCGGGCCTCGGTCGAGTCGAGCGCCTCGACGGCGCGGTCGTACGTGCGGGAGAGCCGCTCCCAGCGCTCCTCGGCCTCCGCGATCGTCTCCTCGGTGAGCGCCTGCTCGGAGCGGTAGGCGGCGCCGGCGTAGAACGTGCGGACGACGTTGACGCCGAGTTCGTCGAGGGCGTCCGGAACGGTCCAGAAGTTTCCGATCGACGAGGACATCTTCTCGCCGTCCATCTCCAGCAGGCCGACGTGGAGCCAGTGGCGCGCGAACGCCTCGCCGGTCGCCGCCTCGGACTGCGCGATCTCGTTCTCGTGGTGCGGGAAGACGAGGTCGCGCCCGCCCATGTGGATGTCGAGGGTGTCCCCGAGGTGCGTCGTCGACATCGCCGAGCACTCCACGTGCCACCCGGGTCGCCCCTCGCTCCACGGCGACGCCCACGTCTCGCCCTCGGGCGTCTCAGCGCCGTGGTCGTGTTTCGCGTGTTCGCGCGCCGCGGTCTCGCTCACGCCGTCGGCCTTCCACAGCGCGAAGTCGGCCGGATTCCGCTTCTCCGAGCGCTCGTCCGGCTCGCCCTGCGCTTCGAGCGCGTCCAACTCCTGGTTCGAGAGCTTCCCGTACTCGTCGAAGCGGGTCACGTCGAAGTAGACGGAGCCGTTCGACTCGTAGGCGTACCCCTCCTCGATCAGGGTCTCGACGATGTCGACGATCTCCGGCACGTGCTCGGTGACGCGGGGGTACACCTCCGCCCGCCTGAGGTTGAGTCCGCGCATCGCGTCGAACGTCGTGGCGGTGAACGCCTCGGCCACGTCGCGTTCCTCGGTCCAGTCGTCGCGCTCGCCGACGCGGGCCGTGATCTTCTCGTTGACGTCGGTGACGTTCTCGACGTGGCGTACGTCGTAGCCGAGGTGTTCGAGCCACCGGTGGAGCACGTCCGCGTGGAACCACAGGCGGGCGTGCCCGAGGTGCGGGTCGTCCGACACCGTCAGGCCGCAGACGTACAGCGTGACGTCGCCGTCGGCCGTGAACTCGACGCGCTCGTCTTCCAGGGTGTCGGTAACGACGAGACTCATTACGAGACGGTTGCCGAGGTGAGCGTTTCAAATCGTCGGATCGCGCGAGACGACGACCACCCGCCCGACGCGGTCGGCGGGTCGATCGTGGACGCCTTCGGTGACTTGGCGGTGAACACCTCCAAAGCCCCAGTCGCGAGGCCGCAGTACGCTCGCTGTGCTCCTCACTCGGTCGCTCCGCTCCCTCGTTCCGGTGCTTGCGTCGCCTACGGCGGCCTCGCGACTGCCCCTTTGAGTCCCGCCCCACACCGCAACCGCACCTCACGCCTCCCCAGCCTCGTCGGCCTCCCCGCGGTCGGCCGACTCCCTCGCACGCGCTCCTCACGGCCGCCGCAGGCGGCCGCTCGGAGGCGCGCGCCACCGTAGTTCAATTTATACATCGACGACATTCTCCCTCACGCCTCCCGCGTCGTCCACTCCACCTCGTACCCCGCCTCGCGTACCGCCTTGAGGACGCGGTCGACGTGGGCAGGGCCGTTCGTCTCCACCTCGAAGATGAGGTCGGCGTCGCCGACCGGCAGGTCAGGTCGGCTGCGCTCGTGGCGCACGGTCCGGATGTTCGCGCGCTCCGCGCCGATCAGGGTGCTGATCTCCCCCATCGTCCCGGGCGTGTCGTCGATCCGGACGGAGAGCTCGATCAGCTGGTGGCGGTCGACGAGGGCGTGCGTCACCACCTCCTTCAGGGTCGTCACGTCGATGTTGCCGCCGCAGAGAAGCGGGACGACGGTCTCGCCGCCGAGGTCGAGATCGTCGACCGCCTCGTCGTTCAACAGGGCGGCCGCGGC
Organism: Halorubrum sp. SD683; assembly: GCF_002135045.1. Lineage (NCBI taxonomy): Archaea > Methanobacteriati > Methanobacteriota > Halobacteria > Halobacteriales > Haloferacaceae > Halorubrum > Halorubrum sp. SD683. The sequence continues at coordinate 16,478 of NZ_NEWJ01000037.1, read as the reverse complement.
GGTCGCGCCCGCGCCCTCGACCATCTGCTTCGCGCGCTCCAAGAGCAGGAGGATCGCGTTCGCCACGTCGTCGTCGCTCACGACGACCGCCTCGTCGAGGTGTTCGTCGAGGAGTTCGAAGGTGAGGTCGCTCAGCCCGCCGGTCGCGATCCCGTCCGCGATCGTGTCGGGTTCGTCGCGCGTCACGAGTTCGCCGGCCGCGAGGCTCTCCGAGAGCGTCGACGCGCCCTCGGTCTGAACGCCGACGACCCGCGTCTCGGGCGACCGGGCCTTGACCGCGGTTGCGACGCCGCCCGCGAGCCCGCCGCCCCCCACGGGGACGAGGACGGTGTCGACGTCGGGCACCTGGTCGAGCACTTCCAGGCCGAGCGTCCCCTGTCCCGCGACCACGTCGGGGTCGTCGAACGCGTGGACGAACCGCGTCCCGGGGTCGTCGGTCAGCGTCCGAGCGTGCGCCATCGCCTCGGGGAACGCGCTGCCCCGGAGGACGACCTCCGCGCCGTAGGCGCGGGTCGCCTCGATCTTCGCCGCGGGCGCTGCCTCCGGCATCACGATCGTCGCTTCAATCCCGGCGTCGGCCGCCGCGAGCGCGACCCCCTGTGCGTGGTTGCCCGCGCTCGCGGCCACGACGCGCTCGATCGGGACCTCCGCGGCGCGCTCTCCGGACCCGTCTATCGCCAGCGAGATCGCGTTGTACGCGCCGCGCGTCTTGAACGAGCCGGTGCGCTGGAGGTGTTCCATCTTGAGACGCACGTCGGCGCCGCACCGATCGCTCAGCGAGCGACTCCGCTCGACGGGCGTCCGCTGGACGATGTCGGTGCCGGCGAGCCGCTCGGCGGCGGCCTCGACGTCGTCGATCGCGACTGGGGACATAGCGGAGCCGTTCTCGAGGCCCCACGAAAAGGACTCGGTTACGGAACGCCGGTACCACCCACGGGTCCGCACCGCTTCGCGCCGACCCGCGCCCGCTATCGCTTCCCGAGCGCCTCCTCGAAGACGCGCTGCGCGCGCTCGTACCCTTCGTTCCGGTCGACGATCGGGTGCGCGTAGTCGGGCGCGAGCTCCTCGCGCTCCGCCCGCGAGAGGGTCGGCCAGTCGACCACCTTCCCGGACGGCACGTCCGAGAGCTCCGGGACGTACGCCTTCACGAATCGGGCGCCGTCGTCGTACTTCGACATTTGGCTCACCGGGTCGAAGATGCGCACGTCGACGGAGTCGGTGCCGGTGGAGGCGGTCCACTGCCACGCGCCGTGGTTCGAGGCGTAGTCGTGGTCGATCAGCTGCTTCGTGAAGTAGCGCGCGCCGCGCCGCCAGTCGATCAGGAGGTGCTTCGTGAGGAAGCTCGCGACCACCTGCCGCGGCCGGTTGTGGATGTACCCCTCCTCGTTCAGCTGTCGCATTCCAGCGTCGACGAGCGGGTAGCCGGTCTCGCCGCGCGTCCACGCCTCGAAGGCGTCGTCGTCGTCGCGCCACGCGATCTCGTTCGGGAACGACTTGTAGTTCGACACGGCGAGGTCCGGGTTGTAATACAGCAGGTGGTACATCTGCTCGCGCCACGACAGCTCGTACCGGTACTTGTCGACGTTGCGGCGCTCCCCGCCGGTCACGGCGTCGTACACGTCGCTCGCGCCCGCCCACAGCTCGCGGACCCCGATCGCGCCGGTCGCGAGGTACGGAGACATCCGCGAGACCGCGTGCGTCGGGGCCTCGACGGCCCGCGCGAGGTCGTCTCGGGTGTCGTTGTACGAGGTGATCCCGTAGTCGAGGAACTCGTCGAACCGCTCGCGGGCGGCCTCGTACCCCGCGTCGGGGAGGTCGATGTCGGCCTCGGGCTCGGGGACGGTCTTCCCGTCGCGCACGTCGGCCAGCGCGGCCGCGTCCGGCTCCGCGTACGGCCCGCGCTTCGGCACGGCCTCCCAGTCGCCGTGGAACTGGCTGTGGTTCGGATAGCGCGCCTCCAGCCGACCGGGGTCGACCAGCACGATGTCGGTCCGCGAGTCGGTGTCGACGCCTTCGCCGGCGAGCGCGTCCTCGACCGCCCGCTGTCGGTTCCGACGGGCCGCTCGGTACTGCTCGTTGTAGAACACCGCCTCCGCGTCGTATTCCGCGGCGAGGTCGACGAGGACCGCTTCCGGGTCGCCGGCGCGGACGATCAGGTCGCTCCCGAGTTCGCGGTACCGCTCCTCCAGTCGCTTCACGTGCCGGAGGAAGAACGCGCGCTGCCGCGCGCCGACCGTTCCGAGCAGGTCGGCGTCGTACACGAACACCGGCACGACTTCACCGTCCCGAACCGCGGCGGCGAGCCCGGCGTTGTCCCGCGTTCGAGCGTCTCCTCGGTGCCAGAACAGGCGCATACGATCTCCAAGGGCGCCAGCGGATAGTGTCTGTCGCCGGCGTCTCGGCGCGCCGCCGTCCCCGCCTCCGCCAGTACGTTCAAGACGCTCCGTCACGGATCCTGACCTGTATGACCCGACGCGATCCCTTCGACGAGATAGAGGAACTGTTCGAGCGGATGGGCCGCGAGTTCGAGGAACTCGGCGGCACGCTGGAGGGCACCGGCCCCGAGGTCCCGCGGTTCCCGGGCGCCCGCGACGTCGACGTCGACGTGGTCGAAGACGACGAGGCGATCACCGTCGTCGCCGACCTCCCCGGATTCGACGCCGACGACGTGGACGTCGAACTGCGCGACGACGCGCTCGTTATCAGCGGCTCCCGCGAGGAGTCGAGCGAGTTCGATATCGCCGAAGAGGACGGTGCCGACGATCCGGACGACGGCGCGAGCGGTCCGGCCGACGTCCGCTACCACCGGCGCGAGCGCCGGCGCAGCTCCGTCTCCCGTCGGGTTCCGATCCCCGAACCCGTCGAGGCCGACGCGGCGACGGCCTCCTTCGACGCCGGCGTCCTCACCGTCACGCTCCCCAAACGCTCGCCCGACGACGACCGCGGGCACACGATCGACGTCAGCTGAGCCGCGCTCGCGTCGTCGGGTGTGACACGGGGTGCGCCGCGGCCGGGATACCGGGATCCGCCGCCGCCGCGAGATAGCACGCGTCAGTCGCTATTTAACACCTCACGGCTCCTCTCTGTCGGTATGAACACGACGAATCCCTTCGACGAGATCGAGCAGTTCCTCGGCCGCACCCCCTTCGGGGGCGAGCGGGCTCGGGGCCGCGACCTCCGGACCGCCGACATCGACGTCGCCGAGTACGCCGACGAGTTCGTCGTGATGGCCGACCTCCCGGGGTTCGATCGCGACGAGATCGACGTCCGAGCCCGCGACGACCGGCTCGCCATCGCCGCCGAGCGCGACGCGGAACGCGAGGACGCAGACCGGCGATACATCCGACGCGAGCGGCGCCACGAGTCCGTCACTCGGACCGTCGGCCTGCCGACGAACGCCCGTCTCGACGACGCCACCGCGACGTACCGGCACGGTGTCCTCACTGTAACGGTCCCGATCGATGTCCTCGACGCGGACGAGGGACGCCGGATCGACGTGAACTGATCCGCCCGGCTCGACCCCTGCCTCTCCGCCGATGCTTTCTCCACGCACACTGTGCTATCGACTCACATGAACGACGGCGACCGCACGGCCGAACGACGCGACCTCGTGAGCGCGCTCCGACGGCGTCTCGACGTGAGCGAGCAGACGCTCTCGGCGATCGGAGCCGTCCCCCGCCACGAGTTCGTTCCCGAGGCGCATCGCGAGTCGGCGTACGCCGACCGGCCGCTCCCGATCGGCCACGACCAGACGATCAGCGCGCCGCACATGGTCGCACTGATGACGGATCTCCTCGACGTCGAGCGCGGCGACCGCGTCTTCGAGGTGGGGACTGGCTGCGGCTACCACGCCGCGGTCGTCGCCGAGGTCGTCGGCCCGGGGAACGTCCTCTCCGCCGAGCGGGTCCCGGAACTGGCCGCCGCCGCCCGCGAGCGCCTTGCCCGTCTCGGCTACGACGTGGCCGTCGCGGCCGCCGACGGCCGAGAGGCGTTCCTCGACGAGGCTCCGTTCGACGCCGCTTACCTCACCTGCGCGGCGCCCGAGGCGGTTCCGGACGCGGTCGTCGACCGTGTCCGGGCGGGCGGCCGCGTGGTCGCCCCCGTTCGCGAGGGTGGTCGCCAGCGGCTCGTCCGACTGACGCTCCGCGAGGGCGGCATCGACCGCGAGGACCACGGCGGCGTGCGGTTCGTCCCGATGCGATAGTCGGCCCGCCGAACGCACGGTTTTAGAGGACCGAGTCCCGAGACTGCGCATGGACGACGCGTCGCTCAGGGCGGACATGATCGAGGGGCTCGAACACCAGATCGGCGAGCCGATCGAGCCGCCCGTGCTGACCGCGCTTCAGCGCGTCCCGCGCGATCCCTTCGTCGACGACTCGCCTCGCGGCGGCGCCGTCGACGGCGACGACCCGCACTCGCTCTCGCTCCCGACGCTGGTCCGTCTCGTCACCGCGCTCGACGCCGCCGAGGGCGACTCGGTCCTCGTCGTCGGTGCGGGGATCGGCTACTCGGTCGCGATGCTCGCCGAGATCGCCGGCGCGCGGCGCGTCCACGCGGTCGACATCGACCGCGCCGCCGTCGCCGCCGCGCGGTCGAACCTCGACGCGGCCGGTTATGGGGCGGTCCTCGTCGACCGCGCGGACGGCGCCGACGGACTCCCCGCGTACGCACCGTACGACCGGATCCTCCTCGAAGCCGCCGTCGTCGAGCCGCCGCGTTCCCTCAGGGACCAGCTCGCGCCCGACGGGCGAATCGCCTACCCGCGCGGCGCCGGCGTCCAGACGGTCGCCGCGATCGAGCCGTCCACCGGGGGTCCCGACGCGGGCGACGCCATCGCGTCCGGCGCCGGTACGGACGACGATCCGGCGCCTGACGGCTTCGAAACGGTCGAGACGCACGGGCCGGCGCGGCTCCAACCGATGCTCGTCGACGGCGAACAGCCCGGAACGGAACGGAACCGAACTCGGCGGGAGGACGCGGAGCGCGCCGAGCGCAGCCGGCAACGACGGCACGGCTGGGAACAGGACTGGATCGACTGGGACAGCCGGCTTTAACCGACTCTCCTCCGCCGCTCGCGGCGTCACTCCTCGACGACGAGCACCTGGGTGTTTCCCCGCTCGTCGACGTAGTCGCCCTCCGCCGGCGGCTTGATGTCGATCGCGAGCGTCCCGTCGGCCTGATTCGGCCCGAGTTCCGGCTCGACGTCGATGGTCGCGACCCCGTCCTCGTTCGTCTTCGCGGTGACGACGCCGTCGATCTGCGCAGAGCCGCCCCGGACGATGACCGTCGCGTCCGCGACCCGAGAGCCGTCGGGGTCGACGACGGCGACGTCGACCGACTGCTCGCCGGGCGTGGTCACCTCCGGCTGGGGCTGCGCGTCGAGCTCCGTCGCGGCCAGCCCGTCGATGTCGCCGATCATCCCCATCATCACGCTGAGGCTGGCGACGCCGCCGACGAGCGCGATGACGAGGCGGACCGGAAGCCCCTCGATCGCGCGGGTGTCGGTGCTGAACGTCCGGCGGTTCGCGGTGCGCGAGTCGTGTGTTCGATCGGACATACGCCGCGCTGGCCGCGGTATCTGATATAAACGATCGGACGATCCGGGCGGCGCCGCGGCGGACGCCCGAGAGACGCGCCCGACGACCGGGACCCGATCCGGCTCCCGGCGCTTTTTGTCTGATGCCGAGGCCACCCGGCCGCGTGTACGTACTCGGCCGCGACGACGGGACCGACCGTACTGAGGGGGCTGACCGCGGCGACTGCGCCGACCTCCGTGACAGTGCTCACCGCGACGGTGACCGTCCGCCTCACACCGCTCGGATCGGCTCTTTCCTCGCCCGCGACGGCAGCGCCGGCGCTCCGGTCGGCGTCGACCTCGACCGCCCACACGCGGGCGTCGTGTTCGGGAAGCGCGGCACCGGGAAGTCGTACACCCTCGGCGTCCTCGCCGAGGAGCTGGCGGACGCAGGCGGTGTCGCCCCGGTCGTCGTCGACCCGATGGGCGTCTTCGCCGGCCTCGAAGCGGCCGGCGGACGGACCGTCGACCCCGCGGTCCGTCCCGCCTCGATACCGCCGTCGGCTTGGCCGAACCTCCTCGGCCTCGCCCCGGCGAGCGGCCCCGGAACCCTCGTCTGGCAAGTCGTCGCGGACGCGGTCGACGACGGATCTGGAGAGGCGACGGACCGTAACGCCGCGAGCGGAACGACCCCCTCGCCGTCGCTCGCGGCGCTCCGCGAGGCGGTCGACGCGGCCGACGCCCCGGCGGAGACGCGTCGCGCCGCCGCGAACCACCTCCGGCTGGCGGCCTCGTGGGGAGTCTTCGACGCCGATTCGCCGCCGGTCGCGTCGCTGGCGGCCGACGGCGACCCCGCGGTCCTCGACCTCGCCGGCGTGCCCGACGCCGCCGCGGCGGCCGTGGTCCGCGCTGTCGCTCGCGGGCTCTACGACGCGCGGATCGCGGGCGATCTCTCCCGGCTCCCGTGGCTGCTCGTCGACGAGGCGCACGCCTTCTTCGACGGGGTGGCCGACCCCGCGCTCCGGACGCTCCTCACGCGGGGCCGCGCGCCGGGCGTCTCGCTGGTCTGTGCGACCCAGCGTCCGGCCGCGCTCCCGAGCGTCGCCGTCTCGCAGTCCGACCTGCTCGTCTCCCACCGGCTCACGGCGGCGCGCGACGTCGAGCGACTGGCGGCGGCGGAGGCGACGTACCTCGCCGGCGACCTCGCATCGCGGCTTCCCGAGGGCGTCGGCGAGGCGCTCGTCGTCGACGACGCCACAGAGACGGCCCACACGGTCCGGATACGGGAACGCCGGACGCCGCACGAAGGCGAGAGTCCGCGCGCGAGTCGGCTATCGGACCCCGAACCGAACTGACGGGTCCAGAACGCACAAGCCGCGCCGGAAATACGCTAGCGCATGGACCGAACGCCGTACGGATTTCTCCTCGTCGCGGCCGGGGGCTTCCTCGGTGCGGTCGCCAGACACGCCGTCGACGCGGGGGTCGCCGGCGTCCTCACCGTGGCCTCGTCCGGCGACCGCCTCATCGCTCTCGGCGGCGTCCCGCCCGGCGCGGGGACGCTGGTCGCGAACGTCGTCGGCTCATTCGCCCTCGGTCTCCTCCTGACTCGCGCGTCGAGCGACCGGGTCCGGCTGCTCGTCGGGACGGGCGCGCTCTCCTCGTTCACGACGTACAGCACGTTCGTCGCCGACGCCGTCGCGCTCGGAACGACCGCCGGCGCGGGATACGTCGCCGGTAGCTACGCGGCCGGATTCGCCGCGGCCGCACTGGGGATCGCCGTCGGGAGGCGCCGGCGATGAGCGTCTCGCCGCTCCTCGCGACGGCGCTCGTCGGCGTCGGTGGTGCGCTCGGCGCGGCCGGCCGTCACGCCGTCGGGCTCCGTATCGAGGGGCGCCGGTCGGTCCTCCTCGCCAACGCCCTCGGGAGCCTCGCCCTCGGAGCCGTCTCCGCCGCGCCGATCGGATCGGCGGCGACGCTGCTGTTCGGCGTCGGCTTCTGTGGCGCGTTCACGACGTTCTCCTCGTTCGCGGTCGGGGCCGTCCGGACGGCGAGCGAGACCGGTGTTCGCGCCGCCGCGACGCTCGCGGCCTCAAACCTCGCGGCCGCGCTGGCCGCGTTTGTCCTCGGTTCGTCTCTCGCCGTCGCGGTCGCCGGCTGACGGAGGCTCACGGCGGCCGGGCCGTTCCTCCCCGACAAGCGACAAGTACAGGCTCCCCCAGTTCCTATGCGAGTGCGTGACCGACACCGACCGCTCCGTCGACGGCGAGTCGACCGCTCCGGCCGACTCGGGTGGTCCCGCTGACGACGTTACCCCCGAGGACGTCCCCGACTTCGGCGACCTCTCGATCCTCCAGCGCGGGTTCGTCGCCGCCGCGCAGAACCCCTCGCGCGGGCTGCTGGTCGTCGGCCTCTTCGTGTTCGCGCTCGCCTTTTACGCCGCGTTCTGGCTGTCGTTCCCCGGCGCCGCCGGACTCCTCACCGCGATCGCGCTGATCGTCGTCGTCGTCGCCGCGGCCGTCTACTGGCTCCTCGACCGCCTCTCCCGCTGAGCGGCCCCCTCGCCCGGATCGCTTTCGCCCGTTTCATTGGGAACGGCTCCCCTCGACGGTCTCACGGCCGCGGCTCGTAGAACCCGCGGAGCGGTCGACCGAACGCGGGGGCGAGCGTCGCCACCGCCTCGCCGACCAACACGTCGCGGTCGGCGAACGCCGGTTCCACCTGCGCGCCGAGCGCCACGTCGCCCGCGGCGTCGCTCTCTAGGTACCCGCGGACGGTGACGAACTCCCGCTCGCGCTCGACGACGTACCGGTCGCCGTCGATGAACGGCCCGTAGGTGTCCGGGTCGACGTCGTCGACGTACGACTCGTAGAAGTTCGCGGCGTGCTTCCGCACTGCGACCGGCGGCCCGTCGTGGCGCGCGACCGCCGGTCGCTCGGTCACCTCCAGTTCCGCGTACAGCGCGGCCCGCGTCGACTCGACGGCTGCGGCGCGCTCGGGCACCTCCCGGTCGCCGCTCCCCCCGTCGGCGTCGCTCCCCCCGCCGCCGTTCCTCGTTCCCGCTGCGTCGGTCATGGCGCGCGCTCGGAGCACGTCGAACCCGTGATCGTTGAGCCCGCCGACGATCCCGTCCAGCGATCGGCGGAGCTGCGGCCACAGCTGGTCGTCGACCACGTCCGGCGCGTCGAACACGACCGCGACCGGCGTCGTTCCCCGTCGGTCGAGATGCGCTCGCACTTCCTCGGGGTCGAGCGGTTCCGGTTCGTCAGGCTCGAAGAGCGCCTCGCTCGGGGCCGCGAGCAGCTCCCGCGCGTAGTGCTGGAAGCGTGCGAGGTTCGTCGCCGACAGGACCGCCGCGACGTTCCGCGTCGGGTCCGTCGGATCGACGACGACGAGGGGATCCTCGAACGTGCGCTCGGCGTGCCCCTCTGGGTCGAACTCCACCGGGGGGTGCCAGCTCCGCGCCGACTCGACGAGCGGGACGAACCCGCCGAGCTCCAAGACGAGCAACTCCGTGAGGTACCCCGAGAACCCCTCGGTGCGGAGGTCGCTGCCGTACGCGCCGATCCCCTTCAGGAACGCCTTCGCGAGCACCACGTCCGCGGCGAGGTCGTCGTCGAGCCGCGCAGAGAGGTACGCGTCGTGGAACGGGGTGCGGTCGACCGCGGAGACCAGATCCCCCGCCGTCTCCACGTCGTGACAGGGGACGAGGTCCACGTCGAACCCCTCGTAGTTCCCCTTCACGTACGGGTGTTCGGCGTACTCCTCGTGGCCGTCGGGGAGGACCGCGTGCCCGACCGCCAGCCCGTACTCCTCCAGCTCGGCGCGGTCGAGATCTGCGTCGAACCGGACGAACAGGTCGATGTCGCGGTCGCCCGCGACCCACGTGCCCCGCGCCGTCGACCCGACTTGGACCACGTCGGCGCCGACGGGGAGGTCGGCGATCGCCTCGTGGGTCCGGTCGGTCAGTGCCGTGGCCGCCGCTCGCAGTCGCTCCCGCTCTTCCGGCTCGGGAAGGACGCGCTCGCGGACCCGTGACAGCACCGCCTCCAGATCGTCCATACCGAACGGTCTCGCGGTCCGGCCGAAAACGTGTCGGTCGGATCGGCGGCGCGGCGGGCCGACGGAGCGCCGCCGCCGTCCCGCGGTCCGGCCCGTCGGCTTCCGCGCCGTCGGGCGGAAACGAAAGCCATATCAAAAGGACGCGAGTACCCGAGAACAGGCCGAAGTAGCTCAGTTGGTAGAGCGCCTCGCTGTTAACGAGGCGGTCCCAGGTTCGAGTCCTGGCTTCGGCGCCTCCCTTCGTACGTTTCTCGTCTATGCTCTCACCAGACCGTAGTCCTATTTTGCTCGTTTCCGCTCTGACTGAGTATGCCGAATCGAAGCGAGCAATTTGCTTCACTCGAGGAGCCACAGAAGCGCGGCCAAGCGGCCGAAGCGATCGTAACTGATACTTATCGAAGATGCTGGTGACACACAGATGACTATCCGGTACGAGCGGTCAAACATAACATATCAAAAACATCAATTGGCACGAGGATTACCATCTCAACGAAACATTAGCTTCGCTTGGTTCCAACCCGATAGGATAAAGAGGAACCGAGAGACAAATCGATCCGTGGCGGGCCTTTAGCTTAGTCCGGTTAAAGCGACTCGCTCATAACGAGTTGATCGCCGGTTCGAATCCGGCAAGGCCCATTCCGGTTTTTCACCGATTCCCCGCTGTATCTGGCCGTCTACTCCTGCTGGAGCGTCACGTCGGTCGCGGTCTCGTTCGCGGGGTCGTCGCTCACCGGACCCGACGTGTCCCGGATACCGGCGGTATCCGCGATCGCCGGCGAGATCCGTCACGGAGCGGTTAACGCGGGAGGGGCGCACGGTGCCCGAGCCGACGCGACGACGACTACTCCAGTAGCCCGACCAGTTCGTTCACGTCTTCGACCACGGCGTCCGCGCCGTTACCGGCGAACTTCTCGCGCCCCGCCTCGCCGGTGAGCCCGCCGGTGAGGACGCCAACCCCGTAGTAGACGCGCGTCTCGTCAGACTCGTCGGCGTTGCGTGCGGTCCGCACGTCGTCGAGGGTGTCGCCCGCGAACGCGACCCGCCCGGCGCCGAACCGCTCGGCGAGCTCGACGAGCGCCCGCGGGTGCGGCTTCCCCTCTTCCCAGTCGTCCATCGTGAACCGCCGGTCCTCGGGCACGTCGAGGCCGACGCGGTCCAAGGCGATGTCGGCCTCGGCCGCCGGCCGCCCGGTGAGGACGCCCACGTCGAACCGCCCGGTGAGGTCGGCGATCGTCTCGGGGTCGACGAGCGTCGGCTCGTCGTGGATGTACCCGTCGGCCTCGAACGGCGGCTCGCCCCCCTCTAACTCGCGGTACAGCTCGCTGCCGAGGTACAGCGCCTGAAACGTCTCGCGGAGCGCGTCCCGGTCCCACTGGTCGCGGACGCGGGCCTGTGCGACTCGCGGGAGGTCGCCGACGACCTCCTTGGCGGCGTCGAGCCCGCCCCCGAGCTCGCGGATGCGCTCGGTGAACTCGTCGACGTCCATCCGGAGCCCCTCGCGGCGGGCCAACACGAACAACGCCGCCGCGTCGGTCAGCTCCCAGTCGTTGTTGAACCCGCCGGCGTCCTTGAACGCCTGGACCGCGTCCGGGTCGATCGGCTTGCCGCAGACCCGGTCGACCGATTCGAGGATCGCCCGACGGTAGGAGTCCGCCACGTCGACCAACACCCCGTCGATGTCGAGGACGACTGCGTCGACCTGCATACGGGTACCCCCGACTGGCGCCCGAATGAACGTTCGGGTTCGCGGTCGGCGTCGCCGGTTCGAGCCGTGCGGCGTCCCGGTCGCCGGTCCGTTCCGTCACCGCGCGACGAACACGACAGTTCCCGACTCCGTCGACTTCCGAGAGACGTCCACGACCGGCTCCTCGAACCCGAGCGTGGTGAACAGGCAGGCGGCGCCGAGTCGCTCCGCGAGCGCGACGGTCGCCCGCTGTAGCTCCGCCGGGAGGTTCCGAGCGTACACGGCGTCGACGCCGCCGGGCGCGTCCGGAGCCTCACCGGCGGTCTCGTCGCTCGCGCCGATCCCGAGCGCGCTCTGCGCCGCCCGCTCGTCGTCGGCCGCGAGCGCCGTCACGTCCGCGGCGACGACGCGGAGCGTTCCCCCGCTCGGCGCCTGCCTCCCCGCCGCCGCGTCCTGCGCCGCCTCGCTCACTTCGACGTCGATCGCGACGACCTCGTGGCCCCGATCGGCGAGCGCACGGGCGACGCCCGGCCGGCGGCCGACTCCGACCTCGATCAATCGTTCGTACCGCCCGAGTGCGGCAACGAGTGCCCGCTCCGACGGGGGTGGTCGTACCACGGCGCGGCCTTTATGACCGCGGCGTTCAAAAGCGGTTCCATGCTCGTGGACATCGTCCCGGTCGGGGAGGTCACCCCCCGAGTGAAACGGGAGGCCTCCGGTGCGCTGCGTTCCGTATACGACTGCGACGTGACGGTCCACGACGATCAGCCGATCCCCGACTCCGCCTTCGAGGCAGATAGGGACCAGTACCGCGCCGAGGACCTCATCGAGACGGTCACTCGGGTCGGCGGCGGCGAGAAGAACATCGGCATCACGCCCGAGGACCTCTACTACCGCCGCCGGAACTACGTGTTCGGCCTCGCGTACCTCAACGGCAGCGGCTCCGTCATCTCCACGCACCGCCTCCGCACCTCCTCCGACGGCGGCGTCTCCACCAAGCCCGCGGTCGACGTGTTTGGCGACCGCGTCCGCAAGGAGGTCGTCCACGAGATCGGTCACACTCTCGGCCTGGAGCACTGCGACAACAGCAAGTGCGTGATGTCGTTTTCCCCGACCGTCCGCGAGGTCGACGTGAAAGAGGAGAACCTCTGTGGCACCTGTTCGCGGATCGTCCGCTGACGCGGCGCGACCGGCGTACCCTCCCGACGATCTGTCGCCCGATCTCTCCGGTCGCCAATCCCTCTCCGATCGCCGGTAGACGTAAAGTCCGGCCCGCACAAGGGACGGGTATGGCCGCAAAGCCGGAATACCGCGACCGGCCGGACGTCGAGGTCGCGCTGCTCGACGCGCTCGTCGACCGCGGCGACGAGGGAATGACCGTCCTCGAACTGCGCGCGGCCGTCGACGCAGACATCGACGCCGTCGAGGAGGCCCTCTCGACGCTGAAGGAGGACTCGCTGATCACCGTCGAGTCCGAGGAGCACGTTCGGGTGTACGCCCACGAGAAGGTCGTTCCGGACCCGGAGGCGCCCGACGACGACCCCTCCGAGAGCCTCGTCGACGCGATCCGGGACCGACTCGGACTGTAGCCGTCGGAGACGGCGGCCTTTTGCCCCTCGATCGCCACCGTTCGACCATGACGCTCGTCTCCGGTACCCACGACGCGCACGGCGCCGCGTACCGCGACCGCGGCGGTCGCGAGGTCGTCGACCACTACGGGAAGCCCGTCCGCGTCGGCAAGGCGGTCCGAAACGTCGCGGGCGTGATCGAGATGGGGTACGGCGTCCTCGCCGTCAGGGGGAGCGACCGCGTCGAGTTCGTGGACAACGCCGTCTCGAACCGCGTCCCCGCCGAGGACGGCGAGGGAACGTACGCCCTCCTGCTCGATCCTCAAGGCGGGATCGAGACGGACATGTACGTGTACAACGCCGACGAGCGGCTGCTCGTCTTCCTCCCCCCGGAACGGGTCGAGTCGGTCGCCGCCGACTGGGCGGAGAACGTGTTCATTCAGGACGTCGCGATCGACGACGTGTCCGACGAGTTCGGCGTGTTCGGGGTTCACGGCCCGAAGTCGACCGAGAAGGTCGCCTCCGTCCTCGGCGGACCGGGCGCGCCGGAGGGGCCCCTCTCGTTCGTCCGCGGGTCGATGGTCGACGCCGGCGTCACCGTGATCGCGACGGACGCGCCGCTCGGCGAGGAGGGGTACGAGATCGTCTGCGCCGCCGCCGACGCGGGCGACGTGTTCGACACCCTGATCAACCGCGGGCTCAACGCCGCGCCGTTCGGGTACCGAACGTGGGACGCGCTCGCGACCGAGGCCGGAACGCCCCTCTTCGAGTACGAACTGGCGGGCACGGTCCCGAACGTCCTCGGCCTCCGGAACGCGCTCGACTTCGAGAAGGGGTGTTACGTCGGGCAGGAGGTCGTCTCGCGCGTGGAGAATCAGGGGCGACCGAGCCGACGGCTCGTCGGCCTCGAACTCGACGGCGTCGCCGAGGCGGTCGACGGCGTCGACCCGAACGCGGACCCGCAGGGGATCGACGCCGCGCTCCCCGCGTCCGGTGCGGCCGTCTTCGACGGTGACGAGGCGATCGGCGAGGTGACGCGGGCGGCCGTCGGCCCCGCGACGGACGTGCCAGTCGCGCTGGCGCTCGTCGGGTTCGACGCCGCCCTCGGCGAGGTCGCCGTCCGCGTCGACGGCGAGGAGAGTCCGGCCACCGCCGTCGACCTCCCGTTCGTCGACGGGAGCGCGCGGTCCGCGCGGCTGCCGACGTACCCCGAGGGACGCGCCTGAGGGTGAAGCGGAGCGTCGCCGCCCGTCACGCGACGAAGTCGACCGCCGAGTAGAGGCCGAACCCGAGCACGAACGCGCCGACGAGCGACCCGATCCACGCGAGGACCGTGTACCCCATCTTCTTCCGGCTCACGCCGGCGTCGCCCGCGGCGTAGCCCGCGCCGACGATCGCCGAGACGATGATCTCGTTGAACGAGACGGGGATCCCGAAGGCGACGGCGGTCTGCGCGATCGCGAACGACGGGATGAGCGCCGATATCGACCGTCGCGGCCCCATCGAGGCGTAGTCCTGCGCGAGCGCCTTGATCATCCGCGGCGCGCCGGTCCACGACCCGGCCAACAGCCCCACGCCGCCGCCGACGAGTAGCGCCCACAGCGGGACGCCGACCTCGCTGAAGATCGGGACGAGCGGGCCGATCGCGAGGCCGACCTGCGACCCGCCGGCCGAGAACGCGACGAGCCCGCCCATCGCGAGCAGGAACCGCCGCTGTGCCCCCTCGCGGTCGCGGCCGAGGTCCGCGTACACGGCGACCGAAACGAGCGCGGCGATCGCGACGCTCACCGCGGCGGGACCCGCGCCGCTGCCGCCCAGCCCCGCCCCGAGGACGCTCGCCACCGACGCCTGCTGGCCGGCGGGACCGAGCAGCGCGAACCCGACGTTCGCGAGGATCGCGCCGACGACGCCGGCGAGCGCGGCCGTGAGCGGTCGCTCGGGCAGCGACTCGCCGATGAGCATGCGCGCGACGCTGTAGGCGACGCCGCCGCCGACGAACGGCGTGAGCACCCACAGCGTCGCGATCTCGGCGTACTTCGGCCACGCCGGGTCGCCGCCGAGCGCGAGGCCGACGCCGACGACCGCACCGGTGACGGTGAACGCCGTCGCGATCGGGTAGCCGGCGAACACGCCGACTGCGACCAGCGCGGCGGCCGTGACGAGCGCGACGATGGCCGCCACGGCGGTGAGCGTCACCCCGCCGATCAGTTCGGTGCCGACCGCCTCGGTCACGTTCGCGCCCTGGAGGATCGCGCCGAGGAGCCCGAGGACGCCGACGACGAGCCCGGCCCGCATCACGGAGATCGCGTTCGCCCCGACCGCGGGCGCGAACGGGGTCGAGCCCGACGACCCCGCGCCGATCGACCACGCCATAAAGAGGCTGGCGGCGGCGGCGACGAGGAGGGTCGCGGCGGTGGCGACGACCATCAGCGTCGCCCGTCGTTGTACCCCTCGTTCAGCCCCGCCACCGTGCGCCGGACGAGGAGGAACCCGAAGAAGAACAGCCCGAGAAGACCCACCAACAGGAGTACGAACAGCGGTTGGACCGGGAGCATACGCCTGAATCCGTCGGCACGCGGTTATAAGTTTCGAGCCGAACGGTCGCGTGACCCGGACGATTCCGACGCGTTCGGGCGATCGGATCCCGGTAACTAAAACGCGTTTTTGTCCCTCAGCCACGTATATGTCGATACCCCGACTACGTGTAATCGCGACCCCCCGCTTCGGCCCTCACGCTCGAACCCGCCGGCCGACCGCCGGCTGGTCGGACTCGCACCCGCTCCCTACCCAGTCCGGTATCCCCCTCCCCGGCCGACCAGCGACCGACAGCCGGCGCCCACATCCGCGTCGATCCGGGTCCTCCACCGCTGACACGACCGTCGGCCGGCCCGGCCGTCGGCGGGGCGTCGCGATCGGTCTCTGCCGACGCGACGGCGAGCCCGATCCGCTTCTCGTGATTCGCTCCCTTACTCGCGGCTCTCGGCCCCGATCCGGAACGTCTCGAACTCCTCCCCGTCCGGCGTCACCAGTCGCCCGTCCAGACCGTCTCCGGCCCCGTCGTCCACCGGACGCAATTCCGCGTGCGCCGGCCGGTTCCCGCGCGGTTGGGCGTGGCTGCCCGGATTCAGTATCGGGAGCCCGCCTGAGTCGTCGAACCGCGGCCGGTGGCTGTGGCCGCAGATCACGGCGTCGGCGTCGCGGCCGCGACCGAGCATGACGAGCCCCGTGTCGCCGCTGCGGTGTCGGTGCGTGACCGCGAACCTGACCCCCGCGTATTCGACGGTCCGAACCTCCGGGACGCGGTCGCGGATCGCGGCGTCGTCGTTGTTGCCGTAGACCGCCCGGAGGGCGGCGGTGGTCGACTGAAAAGCGTCTAAGACCGGCTCGCGGTAGAAGTCGCCCGCGTGGATCACCAGATCCGCCTCGCGGACCGCCTCCGCGGTCCGCCCCTGAAGCCTCGACTCCTCGCGTGCGTGCGTGTCGGAGACGACGACGAGCATACCGGGAGTCCGCGCCGGCGTGAGTTAAAAAGCGCGCTCGCCACGGCGGTGCGTGCCTCCAAGTAGCAGCCGAAGGCGGCCGCGAGGAGCACGCGCGAGGGAGTCGGTCGCCCGGAGCAGCGCGGAGGGCGACCGACGAGGCTGGGGAGGCG
>NZ_NEWJ01000036.1:0-28139 GCF_002135045.1 Halorubrum sp. SD683 | reverse complement strand
CTTCAGCGACTCGCGGAAGGCGCGGCCGTACCCAGTCGACCCCCGGTAGTTCACTGTGAGCACCCCGACGCCGCGGGTCGTCCAGAACTGGACCGTCGACGACAGCGACGCCTCGGACCGACTCGTCGGCCCGCCGTGGACCCTGACGAGGAGCGGCGGCGCCGCGTCGGCCGGCGCTTCGACGTCGGGGTTGTGGGGCGGGTAGTAGTGGCCGTACGCGGTCGCGTCGTCGGCGCCGACCGCGTCGCCGGTCGGGAAGGCGATCGACTCCGGCTCCGAGACGTACGCGGCGTCGAGCGCGTCCTCCGTCGACTCGCGGAGCCGAGTTGCTCCGGTCCCCGCCGACCCCGGTCGCCACGCGACGACCGCGCTCGGCGCGTCCGTCCGGTGACCGGCGAAGACGACGCGGTCGCCGTCGGACCGAACCGAGGCCGGACGGAAGGAGCTGTACGGGAGGCCCGGGTCGACGAGGTCGCCCGTCTCCGGATCGAGCAGGCGCAGGCTCGGGTCGCCGCCCTCGGTGACCAGCGTGGCGATCCGCCCGTCGCCGAGGAACGCGAACGTCGACACGCCGAGGGTCCACATCGGCACGCCGAACGCCGCCGGCATCTCGCGGAGGACCTCCGCGTCCGATGTCGTCGGGAGCGCGACGCCGGCGCCGCGCTCCCACTCCTCGGTCCCGGACGCGACCGGGAACCGATAGAGGTTCCACCAGCCGGTGGGGTCGGCCGCCGCGTGGAGGACGCCGTCGGGCGACCACTTCGGCGAGACGACCGACTCGTCGGCGCCGCCCGCGACGACGCGCTCGTCGCGGATGTTGCCCGTCTCGTTGACCGCGCCGACGACGAGTTCGGTCCCATCCCACGGCATGTTCGGATGATCCCACCGCAGGTACGCGATCCGGTCCCCGCCCGGGGCCGGCCGCGGCGCCGCGTAGAAGTCGTGCCCGTCCGCGACGACGACCGGGTCCGAGATGCCGGTCTCCGGAGCCGGGTCGGGTGACAGCGGGAAGCGGACCAGCTCGTTCTGGGGCTCCTCGTCGGTGCCAGGTCCGACGTGACGCTCGCGGACGGCATAGACCGTCTCCCCGTCCGGAGCGAGCCGCATGTCGGCGTAACGGTGGGCCATCGGCTCCGGCGGCTCCGGCGTGACCGGGGTCGGTTCCGCGTCGCCCCCGGCAGCGCTCCCGTCCGCGGGCAGTCGGTAGAGCCGCTGGTCGTCCATGCTCGCCGCGAGCACCGTCCCGTCCGCGACGAGCACGTCGCCGCCCCCGTACTGGTGGACGAGCGTGCGCACGTCGAGTTCCTCCGATGTCACTTCTGTCGGATCGGCGTCGCGGTCGTCGACCGGGGCGCGACAGACGACGCCGCGACCGCCCTCGGACGGGCGGCGTTCGATCCAGTAGACGTGGTCTCCGTCGGTCTCGACGGACGCGAACGACCTGACGTCGGCGGCGACGTCCTCCGGGGCGACCGGCGACGGCCACTCGCCGTACGGTGTCGGCATGGGATCGACGAGCGTCGCCGCTCCAATAAACCTACGCGAGCCGGCCACCCGAGCCACCGGGCGGGGTCCGGCGCCGGGGTCTGTGGCCGCCCGCGCCGGGGTCGATGGCCGCCCGCGCCGGAGTCGATTGCCGCCCGCGCCGGGGTCGATGGCCGCCCGCGCCCGGTTCCCGATCCGGGGCGTCTCGCTTCACGCGTACGCCTCGAACTCCTTGCCGAACGCGAGGAAGTAGCCGGTGCCAACGAGCCCGACGACGGCCGCGACGGTGAACGCGACCTCGGGGCTGACGAAGTCCCACAGGTACCCCCCGACCGCCGCGCTCGGGATCACGACCGTGTTCCGGACGAGGTAGTACGTCCCGGTGACGCGGCCGCCGGCCCCCTGCTCCGCCGGGCCGACGATGAGCGCCTTGTGCGACGGCAGGCCCGCGAACCGCAGCCCCGAGAACGCGAAGACGGCGATCATCACGGCCGACAGTGGCAGCGCCGACCCCGCGAGGGCCGGCGCGTAGATCAGTACGACCGGGAAGAGGGCGTACACCGCGAACCCGACCGCGACGACCGGCTTGAGGCCGATGCGCTCCGCGAGCCGCGAAGCGGGGACCATGATCAACAGCGCGACGAGCATCTCGACGCCGAGGAGGTAGCCGAAGAACGCCTGCGGCGAGAGGTCCACGTCGTACGCGAACCCGCCCAGCGCGACGGTCGCGTCGAGGCCGACTTGGAAGAACTGCGTGACGACGAGGACGAAGAACACGTACACCATCCCGTTCGCGAACCGGACGAGCGTGTCGCCGACGAGCAGCGGCCGGAGCGGCGCCGGCATCTCCCGCAGGTCGCGCCGGACCCGGTCGAGCCCCGCGAACGAGTCGCCGAAGGAGTCGCCGCTCGCGTCGTAGAGGACGTGCTGGACGAGCGTGCCGAGGACGCCGAAGGCGACCGCGACCGCGAGGACGAACTGGAAGCTGACGGTGAACTCCGCGCGGAGTCCGATGAGGACGGCGGCCAGCACGGGTCCGACGAGGAACGCCGTCCGCCGGAACGTCTCCGTGCTGGCGAACCCGGCGGCCAGTCGCGAGGGGTCGGTCGCCTGCTTCACGACGGCGAACGTCGCGCCGAGCCCGAACGACTTCCACGCCTGCGCGAGGACCAGTCCGACGAAGACCCAGACCCACGGCTCCACGATGAGTCCGCCCACCGCGATCGGGCCGACCCCGGGCGCGACCAGCCAGACGAGGAAGCCGAGCGTCGACAGCAGCCCGAAGAGGGTGAGCGCGTACCGCGAGCCGATACGGTCCGAGACGGCGCCGCCCGGGTACGGGTAGATCGCCGAGATAACGTTGCCGAACGTGCCGAAGAGCCCGACGACGAACCCGGACGCCCCGAGCGCGACCATGTACTCCGGGAGGTACCGGTTCGTCATCTGGAACC
The DNA here is from genome assembly GCF_002135045.1 of Halorubrum sp. SD683. Classification (NCBI taxonomy): domain Archaea; kingdom Methanobacteriati; phylum Methanobacteriota; class Halobacteria; order Halobacteriales; family Haloferacaceae; genus Halorubrum; species Halorubrum sp. SD683. The sequence continues at coordinate 25,203 of NZ_NEWJ01000036.1, read as the reverse complement.
CCAAGCTGAACGCGAACATCGCGATCGACAGCACGAACACGTCGCGCTCCAGCGCGAAGAGTCGCCGAAACCCGTCCAGCGCCCCGGAATCCGCCTCTGCGTCCGCGTCGTCGCCGCCGGCGCTCACGGGGGCGCCCCCGGTGTTCCGGAGCGGTCGCGGTCGTCGACGCCGGCGCGGGTCGGTCCTGCCTCGGGGAGCGCCATACGCGTCGTCCGGTTCGCGTCGACAAAAATTCCACCCCGTCACGGGGCCGGCGCGAGACGGTCACTCACCTCGGGTGGCGCCGGCGAGGGAGCAAGTCGGGAGCGCCAGTCGGACCGGTCGGGGCCTCACCCGGACGGCGACTCGGTCGCTCGAACGAGCGCGCGCAGCTCCTCGACGGCGAGTGGCTCGACCCGCTCGCGCGTCCCATCGCTCGTGTAGAACAGGCTCGTTTCGACCGCTCTCTCGGCGAACCACTCGTCGAGGACGTGGTAGTAGACGCTGAGCTGCTTCCGGTACTCCGCCCGCGCGCGCCGCGTCGAGTCCGTCTTGTAATCGACGACCGCGACCCGGTCGTCGGTCACGTGAACGAGGTCCGCGATCCCCGAGACCGTGACGCGGCGGCCGTCGACCTCGAGCGGGAGCGTCACCGGCTCCTCGACGTACCGCTGGCCCGACAGCCCGTCGAGTAGGTCGACGACTCGCCGCTCGTGGTCGTTCGACGGCGTCACGTCGTCGCCGAGCGCGTACGCCTCCGCAAAGTCGTGGACCCGAGAGCCGAAGTCCATGCCGCGAGTCTCGGGCGCCGCCTCGGCGCCCGCCTCCGACCGCTCGTCCGCCGCCTCGAACACGGTCTCGTCCATCAGCGAGTGTGGGCTGTGACCGATCGGGCCGTCAGGCGCCGTCACCGAGAACGGCAGTTCCGCGTCGGCGGGCTCCTCGCGGTCGAGCGACTCGACCGCTGGTTCGATCTCTTCGACGGCGACGGGAAGCTCCTCAAGGAACGTGTTCGGGTCCTCGCCGGCCGCGAACACGACGTGGCTCTCCGCGCGCGTGACCGCGACGTAGAGCAGCCGGCGTTCCTCGTCGTACGCCCGCGGTAGGCAGCGCCGGATCACGTCGTGCCGCCAGTTGTCGTACACGTGCGGGTGGGCCCGCTCCGCCGAGTACACCTTCTGCTGTCGGAGCCCCACCGGGTCCCGGTACTCGATGACGCTCGATCCGCCGGCTCGAGGTGGGAAGCGCCCCGCGTTCATGTTCGCCATGACGACGATCGGATACTCCAACCCCTTCGCGGCGTGAATCGTCTGGACGGTCACCGCGTCGTCGCCCGCGGACGCGGCGACGTCGACCGTGCTGCCGGTCTCGACGCCGCGCTCCATGAACCGGATCAGCTCGCCGCGAGTCGCCGTCGTCGCGTCGTGGACCGACTGGACCGTGTGGAGGAGCACGTCCGCCGCGTCGCCCGCGAAGCCGTAGCGGTCGAGGACGCGGCGGGCGACCGCGCCGACCGACTCCAGATCGCGGAGCCCGTCGCGGAACGCCGCCGGGTCGTCAGGGTACGACCCCGTCTCCAGGAAGCGACCGATCTCGTCGAACGCGTACCCGGCCCGTTCGAGGACCACCGCCCAGCCGCGGTCGGCGTCGGTTTCGAGGATCCGAAGCCACGCGAGCAGCAGTTTCGCCGGATCCGTCCGGAACAGTTCGATCCCGCCGTCGTAGGCCATCGGGAAGTCGTACTCGTCGGCGGCGCCGAGGAGTTCCCGCCCGTAGTCCCGGGTCCGGGTGAACACCGCGATATCCCCGTACTCCGGCGGTCGCGGTTCGCCGTCCGCCCCCTCGACGGCGTAGTCGTCGTTGCCGACGATCGCCTGAACCTTCGAGAGGACCGCCTCGTGTTCGTCCTCGTGGCGGATTCCCTCGACGACCGTGTTGTCGAAGGGAGCGTTCGAGGAGAGCCCGACGACGTCGTCGGGGTCGACCGCGACGGTATCTCCGCTCGCAGCCGGCGCCGCGATCGCCCGCTCCGAGAGGTCGATGACCGACGCCGTCGACCGGTAGTTCTCCCGCAGTTCGATCCGGGTCGGGTCGGTCGCGTCGAACGGGACCCGGTCGGCGTCGTCGTTGAGTTCGGCGGCGAACCGCTCCAGCCGCGCTTCGAACTCGGTGACGTTGCGCACGTCCGCGTACTGGAATGAGTAGATGCTCTGCTTCCAGTCGCCGACGGCGCAGAAGTTCCCGGTCCCGGACAGAAGCAGCGCGAGCTTGAACTGGAGCTCACTCGTGTCCTGAAACTCGTCGACCATGACGTACTCGAACTGCGCCGCCTCGCGGGCGCGCTCGTCCTCGCAGAGGAGGACGAACGCGAACAGCTGGAGGAAGCTGAAGGATAGGTAGTTGCGGCGCAGCGCAAATCGCAGGTACTCGAAGTACACGTCGCGGACGAACGCCTTGAGCCCGTCGCGGTCCTCGTCGAAGACCGCGCGCGCCACGTCGTCGTCGAGGCGCTTCGTCCCGCGGCCGCCGCGCAGCTCCGACTTCGACGGGGCGTCCGAGCGGTACGTCTTGTGGCGGCCGAAGTCGCTCAGGTCCTCGCGCAGCGCCGACTGTTTCCGGCCGTCGTTCCGGGGTCGGTTCGCCGCGTCGAACCGCGCTCTGAACGCCTCGAAGTCGCCGTCGAGGTATGATTCGCCGCCTCGATACCACCCGTCGGCAGTGGGGAAGATCCCCTTCGACGCGAGCTCTCCGATCAGGTCGAGCAGCTCGCCCGGTTCGGCGAGCGCGCGGTAAAACGCCGCGTGTTCCGGGTGGTCGTCGCGGAAGCCGCCGAAGAACTCGCGGAACCGCTCGGCCTCGATCAGCTCGTCTTCGAGGATCCGCGTCGACCCCGTGATCCGCTCGTCGAGGCCGAGGTGTGTCGGCGCGGCGTACCCGTGCTCCTGAAGCAGTTCGTGGCAGTGCGAGTGGAACGTCCGGATCGGGGCGTCGGCCAGCTCCCGCAGGCCGTACGCGCTGTGGTCGACGATCCGCTCTCGCATCTCGGTCGCGGCGCTCCGCGTGAACGTCGCCAGCAGCACGTCGTCCGGTTCCACGTCCGGCCGGTCGACGATCCGTCCGTAGCGCCGGGTGACGGCGAACGTCTTCCCCGTCCCGGGACCGGCGTCGACCAGGTGCGTCCCCGCCGTGCTCTCGATGAGCTCTCGCTGGGCCTCGTTCGGCGTCGGCTCGCTCATCGGTCCCCCTCCAACAGCAGGTCGCGGTTGTCCACGCGCCGGTAGTTCGGCTCGCCGGCGAGCCCGTCGACCGGGAACCGCTCCTCGCCGGCGCGCCGGGCGTTGAGTTCGTCGAGGCGCTCGTCGACGAACGCCTCGAAGGCGCCGAGGTCCTCGCGGAAGAAGGCCCGCCTGCGGGCGCCGTTGAGCTCTCGGATCGCCTGGTCCGCGCCCTTCTCGGCGTCGACGGCCGCGGACGTTTCCGCGTCGACCGCGGCGGTGAACCGCTCGGCGAACTCGGAGTCGCGGAGTTCGCCCTTGTCGGTCGTCTCGGGGAACGTCAGCGGGGCCACAACCTGCTCGTAGGCCGAGTAGCCGAGGTCCTCGAACGTCTCCCGACAGTCGGTGTAGCCGTCAAGGAGCCGCTCGTACGCATCCCGGGAGCCGACGTACTCGTCGAAGGCGACCGGGTGGTAGGTGACCGTCGTGAGCGCGTCGCCGAGGTCGGCGTCGCCCGCGATCACGTCGGCCATCGGCTCGAGGAAGTGGAAGAACGTGAACTCCAGCCGCTCATTCGGACGGACCGACCGGTAGTACGTCAGGTACAGCGCCGCCTGAAAGTTCGGCGCGTCCGCCGGCGGGTCGACCGCCGCGTCGCCGACGACCTGTGCGGTGCGCTTCTTGCGTCCGCTCTTGTAATCGAGCAGCGCGGTCGGCGCCCGCACGAGGTCGATCTTCCCCTTCACGCCGAGGGCATCGTCCTCGAACCAGCGCTCGGTGAGCGGCGAGTCGACCGGCTCGTCGAAGTGTTCCGCGAAGAAATTGGTTCCCCACCCCGACGCCGCCGTGAGGAAGTCGTCCGACTCCGGCCCCTCCTCGTCGAGATACTCCGCGATCAGCTCCAGTCCGATGCGGTACTTCCGGCGGCGGAGGGGCTCGTCGGCGGCCGAGGAGAACGCCTCGGTCTCCGCGAGCATGGCGTCGACGAGGGCGTCGGTGTCGGCCGCGGCGACCGCCTCGGGGTGGTTCACGTAGAACTCCGCGAAGTCGTGGGAGAGGGTCCCCTCGACGAACCGTTCCCGATCCGGAGTGTCGAGGAGCCGCCCGAAGAGGTAGTCCCGGGGGCTGTTGACGTAGCTATTCAGGGTCGACTGGCTGACCGTCCCGACCGTCTCGGGGTCCACTCCGGTCGGTTCACGGTCGAAGCCCGCGCCCGTCGACCGCGGTCGCGGCCGGTGTTCGACCGAGTCGAGGTCGCTGAACCGCTCGAACTCCTCGTCGAGGAGGTCGCCGAGGTACAGGCACGGAGTGACCGGCTCCCCGCCGGCCGCGTCTTGAACGAGGTAGTACCGTCGGTCACCGCTCTGGAGCAGGCGCTGGAAGTCGCCGACGTAGCGCGCGAACTGGGTCTCGGTGTCCACCCACGGCCGCTGGGGCGCCGAGTGCGTCCACTCCTCTCCCATTCCGAGGTGGAAGACGACGGGGCGGTCGACGTACGCGGAGGACTTCGCGTCGGCGAGGAGGACGCCCTCGTTCTCCCTGTCGACGGGGACCTCGTAGGTCTGGAGGTAGTAGGCGAGTCGGTCGACCGCGCCGGCGGTCACTTGCGCGTCGGCGAGCCCCAGGTTCCGCAGCTCCTCGTCGAGCCGGTCCAGTTCGACGCCGGCCTCGGTCGCGTAGGCGTCGAGCGCCGCCGCGAACGTCCGGTCGCCGACGCCGTCGCGGAACGTCCGCAGCCACTCCGTGGCGGGGTGGTCGACGGCCGCCAACCGCCGCTCCCGGTCCGCGGTCGGGACGTCCATCCCCAGTTGCGCGAGGATCGGGGCGGCGTCGCCGACGGTCGCGTCGCTCCCCCGGAAACAGAGCCGGAGGAGCCGGACGAATGTCCGGTGGTGCGGGTCGTCCGCGAACCCCGGCCCGCCGTAGAAGGGGATGCCCGCGGCCTCGAACGCGGACTCGACGAGCGAGGAGTACTTCCCGCCGCCGTCGAGGACGACGGCGACGCGGTCCGCATTGTGCGCCGTGATCGTATCGCGGAGCGCGGCGACGATGTCGGTCGCCGACTCGAAGACGTGGAAGGGCGGTGGGTCGAACGCCTCCCCGCTGAAGAGGTCGACGCGATCGAACGCCTCCGGGAGGACGCCGCGCTCCAGTTCGGTCAGCTGGTCGTACCCGACGACGGCGACGGACCCACCGTCGTCGATCGCGTACTCCGTGAGCCGCTTCGAGGTCGTCCGCAGCGTCCGCATGACTTCGACGACCTCGCGGGTCGCGTCGTCGACGTAGGCGTCGTACTCTAAGACCGCGCCGAGCCGGCCGGTGTGTTCCCAACACTGGAGGACGTTCCCGACGGCGTACGCGACCGCCTTCCAGTCGTGGTCGGTCTGTCGGACGATCTCGAGGAACGCCCGGCGGTCCTCCGCCTGCTCGCGGCGACCGGCCGCGAGGCGGCGCGGCGTGGTCGCGAACGTTCCGAAGTGCGGGCGGTCGAGGCGGCGGTTGATCGCGCTCGCGAGCGGGGCGTCGGGCGTCACGACGAGGTCGTAGTCCCGGACCTCCGCGTAGAGCGACGCCGCGTCTTTCGCGCTCCGAATAGGCACGACTATCGGGAGCCGGACGAGTCATAAAAAGATAGCGGGGACGCCGATCGGTTCGCCGAGTCCGGAAGCATCCGGAGGCGCCGTTGTGCGACGTATTCGACTCCGATCAGACGATCGATCGACGGCTTCCGAAGCTTGAGGACGCGGGGCTCGTGGACCGCTACGACCCGCAGGGGGACAGTCGTATCACGATCGCGGTCGAGTCTCCCTCATTGGCGAACGCGACGAGAGCACCTCGAAGCCGACTGAGTCCGGTTCCCGTCGCTACTCAACACCGATCTCGCGAGCGGCGGCCGAAATTGTGAGTCTCGTGTGCGCTCCGCACAGTCTCTAGTAACCGGCAACCGATCGGAACGGTAAGCGAGTGACGCCGGTTTTATAAAACGCAAGGAGAATACCCGCGCCTTTAGGCCTGTCTCTTACCCACAAATCGAGTCGTTGTCGAAGTCAATAAATCCGGTTGAAACCTCGATATCTACAGACTTAACACTTCCATGGGACGATTTTGCTGATCTCGTTTACCACATTCAACAACCCCCCACTGCCGATATCACCGTCCGAATCGCTCCTCACCTCGATCTCTCGAGAATAGATTTGGTTCGACAGCGTCTGAAACGTCTGTTTGGGACTCGGTGAACTTGTGGGTAAGAGACAGGCCTTTAGGCGCGGGATGAATCCGACAAGCTCTCCACACCCACCATTTGATCCGAGACTATACAGTAGAATTAGGACTAGTTCGGCAACGGACCGCGAGTGAGTGGGCGCTACAGGATTTGAACCCGTGGCAACTTGGTCCGAAGCCAAGCACTCTGTCCAAACTGAGCTAAGCGCCCTCACGTCGGCTTACTTCCGAGAGCGTGTTAAGTCCCGCGATTCGAAACCGGCGCCGCGCAGTCCGTCGGTTCCGGCCCGGCGTCGCCGATCGGTCGATTCGCCTGCGTGATAGATTTCCACGGTCCGGCGGCGTTCGGCCCCCCACTGGTGGCCGAATTCGCCGTCCGATCGGGTCCACGGCCCGATCGAGACGCGCCGTCGCGTCGCAGGGGCCGATCAAAAAGAATATTATTCGGAGCGGGCATGTTCAGGTAGTAGATGTGTCTTGGTCGCACGGCCTCGCGGCCGAACGAGTGGATCGCGCCGACGTCGCCGCCCCCGAGGTGCGTCCATGTATGAGCTGACGCCGCATTTCGACGCCGAGGTCGATCCCGGGACCAACATTCTGTTGACCGGCCCGCCGCTCAGCGGGAAGCGGTCGATAATGATGGACGTCCTCGCCGCAGGGACCGATCGCGACGAGGGCGCCATCGTCGTCACCACCAAGGACGGCGCCGATCGGGTGCTCCGCGACTACGAGGAGCGGACGCCCTACGAGGGGAAGCCCGTCGCGGTCGTCGACTGCGTCACCCGCCAGCAGGGGGGCGAGACCCGCGAGTCCGACCGTATCAAGTACGCCTCCTCGCCGGTAGACATGACCGGGATCGGGATCAAGCTCTCCGAGTTCCTCCAGGCGTTCGGCGACCGCGGTATCGATCAGAACCGCGTGATGGTCTACTCGCTGTCGACGCTGCTGATGTACTCGGACCTCCAGACGGTGTTCCGGTTCCTCCACGTGTTCACGGGCCGCGTCCAGAGCGTCGACGGACTGGGACTGTACAGCATCGACTCGACCGCCCACGACGACCAGGCGATGAACACGCTCAAACAGCTGTTCGACGGCATCGTCACCGTCCCCGAGGACGGCGACCCCGAGATCCGACTCCCCTGACCGGGAGCCGACGACCACGCTTCTCTTCACAGCGGCTAGGGATCCGTTTAATCGCATGGCGATCGAATCGTCGACCATGCCCGTCACGGACGACGCCGGACTCGACCGCCTGCTCGACGCAGAGACGATCGCCGTCGTCGGCTGTTCGACGACGCCCGGGAAGGCCGCGCACGACGTGCCCGCGTATCTTCAGGACCGGGGGTACCGCGTGATCCCGGTGAATCCGTTCGCGGACGAGGTGCTCTGCGAACCGGCGTACGACGCGGTCGGCGACGTGGAAGAAGAGATCGACATCGTTGACGTGTTCCGGCCGAGCGAGGAGGTCCCGGAGATCGCCGAGGCCGTCCGCGAGCGACACGCGTCGCGCGGCGACGCCGGGACGCTGTGGATCCAACTCGGGATCAGCCACGACGAGGCGGCCGCGGCCGCGGAGGAGGACGGGATCGACGTCGTTCAGGACCGCTGTCTCAAGGTCGAACACGGTCGACTGCGCGGATAACGGACCGGGCGGCGGCCGCGGTACCGGCCGGAGTCTGGGCGGCGTCGCGCCGCTCCGCCACCTACCCCTCCCACTCCTCGAAGGACCGGTAGACGCCCTTCGAGAGGTAGCGCTCGGAGGAGTCGGGGAAGACGGTGACGACCGCGTCGTGCGGGGCGTCTATCTTGCCGTCGCGGATCTCCCGCGCGACCCGCTTCGCCGCGATCGCGTTCGCGGCCGACGAGGAGGCGACGAGGTGGCCCTCCTCGCTCGCGAGCCGGCCCATCTCCTCGTGGACGTCGCGGTCGTCGATCGCTTGGATCTCGTCGACGAGGTCCGGGTCGAACAGCTCGTTGCGTCCGGTGTCGTGGGTGCCGATCCCCTCGGTCTTGTACGCCTCGTGGTCGACGTCTTCGCCGAGGAACTCGCGGTACGCGGAGCCGGCCGGCTCGACCGCGACGACGTGGGTGTCCGGGTCGGCCTCGCGGAAGTAGCGGGCGATCCCCATCAGCGTCCCGCCCGTGCCGCAGCCGGCGACGACCGCGCCGACCTCGCCGTCGAGGGCCTCGTCGATCTCGGGGGCGGTCGTCTCGTAGTGTGCCTCGGCGTTGAGCGGGTTCGAGAACTGTTGGGGGACGACCGCGTCGTCGAGCTCCGCCGCGATCTCGTGGGCGCGGTCGATCGCGAGCCCCATCCCGTCCTCGCTCGGCGTGTTCACCACCTCGGCGCCGAGCGCGCGCATGAGCTGCTGTTTCTCCACCGAGAAGCGCTCGGGAACGACGAAGACGGCGTTTAACCCCAGCTGCTTGGCGGCGACCGCGAGCCCGATCCCGGTGTTGCCGGCGGTCGGCTCGACCACGGTGCCGCCCTCGCCGAGGTCGCCCCGCTCCAGCATGCGTTTGAGCATGTACCTCCCGATGCGGTCCTTGATGCTCGCTCCCGGGTTGAATGACTCCAGCTTGGCGTACACCGGCACCGCGGTCGGCGCGTCGTGGACCTCGACGAGCGGCGTCTCCCCGATCGCCTCCAACACCGACGACAGGGGCTCCCGATGACTGGTCATAGGGCGGCAAACGTTGCCGGGTGATTTGTGTGTTGCCATCGCTCGCTCCCGATCCGGGGCTCCAGAGCGGCGGCGTGACTTGCCGGGATCTGGCGGCGAGCGCCGAACGATGTCCGGTCGACCGTGACGCTCGGCGCCGCGGATCGAACACACTTATGCCGGTCGTCCGGTTCCGACACTGTATGAGCGAGACCGATGCGGAGGCCGAGGTGACGGTCGTCCTGCCGGACGGATCAGAACTCACCGTTCCGGCGGGCTCGACAGTCGAGGACGTCGCCTTCGAGATCGGCCCCGGGCTCGGTCGCGACACCGTCGCGGGGAAGATCGACGGCGAACTCGTCGAGAAGCACGCGGCGGTCCACGACGGCGCGCGGATCGAGATCGTCACCGACCAGTCCGACGAGTACCTCACGGTGTTGCGCCATTCCGCGGCCCACGTGTTCGCGCAGGCGCTCCAGCGGCTCCACCCGGAGGCGACGCTGACGATCGGCCCGCCGACCGACGACGGCTTCTACTACGACGTGACCGACGTGGACGTCGACGAGGACGACCTGGCCGCCGTCGAGGCGGAGATGGACAAGATAATCGCCGCCGACTACGACATCGAGCGCGAGGTCCGCTCGCGCGAGGAGGCGAAAGAGATCTACGCCGACAACGAGTACAAACGCCAGATACTCGACGAGGAGGCCGACGGCGAGGAGGTCACCTTCTACGTCCAGGACGACTGGCAGGACCTCTGTCAGGGCCCGCACGTCGAGTCGACCGGCGAGATCGGCGCGGCGACGCTGCTCGAGGTGTCGGCCGCCTACTGGCGCGGCGACGAGGAGAACGACACGCTGACGCGCGTGTACGGCACCGCGTTCGCGAGCGAGTCCGACCTCCAGGAGTACCTCGAACTCCGCGAGGAGGCCCAAGAGCGCGACCACCGAAAGATCGGGCAGGAGATGAACCTCTTCTCGATCCCGACGGTGACCGGCCCCGGCCTGCCGCTGTACCACCCGCCGGGGAAGACGGTGCTGCGCGAGCTGTCCGACTTCGCGAACGAGCTCAACCGCGAGAAGGGGTACGAGGAGGTCGAGACGCCGCACGTGTTCCGGACGGAGCTGTGGAAGCAGTCCGGCCACTACGAGAACTACAAGGACGACATGTTCCTCCTCGACGTGAACGACGAGGAGTACGGCCTGAAGCCGATGAACTGCCCGGGCCACGCGACGATCTTCGACCAGCAGAACTGGTCGTACCGCGACCTCCCCCAGCGCTACTTCGAGAACGGGAAGGTGTACCGGAAAGAGCAGCGCGGCGAGCTGTCGGGCCTCTCGCGCGTCTGGTCGTTCACCATCGACGACGGCCACCTGTTCGTCCGCCCCGACCAGATCCGGCAGGAGATCGAGTCGGTGATCGAGATGATCTTCGAGGTCGTGGAGACGCTCGATCTGGAGGTCGAGGTCGCCTTAGCGACCCGCCCCGACAAGTCCGTCGGCGGCGACGAGATCTGGGAGTCCGCCGAGGAGCAGCTCCGCGACGTGCTCGAATCGGGCGGCTACGACTACGACATCGAGCCCGGCGACGGCGCGTTCTACGGCCCGAAGATCGACTTCGGCTTCGAGGACGCCCTCGGCCGCGTCTGGGACGGTCCGACCGTCCAGCTCGACTTCAACATGCCCGACCGGTTCGACCTGACCTACACGGGCGAGGACAACGAGGAGCACCAGCCGGTGATGATCCACCGGGCGCTGTACGGGAGCTACGAGCGGTTCTTCATGGTGCTGATCGAGCACTTCGACGGGAACTTCCCGCTGTGGCTCGCGCCGGAGCAGGTTCGGATCCTCCCCGTCTCCGACGAGACGCTGGGCTACGCCCACCGCGTGAAGAACGAGCTGGAAGACGCGGGCTTCCGCGTCGAGGTCGAGGACCGCGACTGGACCGTCGGCCGCAAGATCCGCGCGGGCCACGACGACCGCCTCCCGTACATGGTCATCGTCGGCGACGACGAGCAGGAGGCGGGCGCGGTCTCGGTGCGCGACCGCTTCGAGAACCAGCGCGGCGACGTCGACCTCGACACGTTCGTCGACCACCTCGTCGACGAGCGCGACGAGAAGCGGACGGAGCCGGACTTCGTCGACGAGTAACCGGCCCGAGCGGCCCGTCGTCGGCCGCGGTCAGTCGTCGACGAACTGTACGCCCTCGATCTCGAAGCGCGCCCCGCCCTCGCTCCCCTCGCCGACCGTCACCGTCCACCCGTGGGCGGCCGCGATCTCCTCGACGATTCGCAGCCCGAGCCCGGTCCCGTCCTTGCTGGTCGTGAATCCCGACTCGAACACCTTTTCGCGCTCCGAGGCGGGGATTCCGGGCCCGTCGTCCTCCACGAAGAACCCGCTCGCGTCGGCGAGGGGGGCGACACGGATCGTCACGTCGGTCCCGCCGTGGTCGACCGCGTTACGGAACAGGTTCTCTAACAGTTGGCGGAGCTTGGACCTGTCGGCGCGGACCACGACGCGGTCGTCGGTGGCGGTGAGGTCGGCGCCCCTCGTCTCGGCGGTGCCCCAGGCCTCGCGGCTCAGGTCGGCGACGTCGACCGCCGTCAGATCCTCGACCTGCGTGCCCTCCCGGGCTAACGTCAGCAGGTCGTCGATGAGCGTCTCCATCCGCGACAGCGAGTCCTTCACCGCTTGGAGGTGGTCGTCGCCGTCGGCGTCAACGAGATCGACGTGGCCAATCGCGGCGTTCAGCGGGTTCCGGAGGTCGTGGGTGACGACGCTCGTGAACTCCTCGTGACGGTCGCGCTCGCGCTGGACCTCCGCTTCTGCCCGCTTGCGCTCCAGTTCGTAGCTGACCCACCGGGTGAGCAGCCGCACGAAGGTCTGCTGGAGGTCGGTGAACGGCTCCGATCTGGCCGCGGTGTCGGCGAAACAGAGCGTCCCGTACAGCTCGGCGTCGACCTCGACTCGGCCGCCGACGTAGGTGCCAAGGTTGAACCGGTCGAACGCGGGGTCGTCGCTCCACCCCTCTGCCGCCGCGTCGACGACGGTCAGGAGGTCTTCTTGCCCGATGGTTTGCTTACAGTACGCCTCGGCCAGTGGGCAGCTCTCGCCGGGTTGGAGCGCCTCGTGTGTCGCGTGTGACGCCTCGATGTACTGTGTTCCGTCGTCAATGCGGGTGAGAAATCCGTTCGGCACGTCGAGGTACTCACAGCCCAGCTCGAACAGCGAGTCGAGCTTCTCCTCGAACGGTCGCTTCCGGTCGGAGGAGACGGCGTACAGCCGTTGGACCGCTTTGAGGTCTCGCTCCCGTTGCCGTTCTAACTCCCGCTGTTCGGTGATATCCCGGAGGTGGATCGAGAGGCCCGACTCGGAGGGCGAGACGCGCACGTCGAACCACGTGTCGAGCGGTTCGTAGTACGAGTCGAACGACACCGGCTCCTGGGTCTCCATCGCCTCGTGGTACCGGTCGTAGAACTCCGTTTCGACGGCCTCGGGGATCGACTCCCAGATGTTCGCTCCCTCGACGGATTCGCGGGACTCAACGATGTCGTCGGCCATCGCCTCGCGGAGGATCGCCGCGCCCGTCTCGTTCGTGTAGGTGATCCGCCAGTCGGCGTCGAGCGCGAAGAACCCGTCCGCCATCCGATCGAGGACCACCCGGAGGTCGGCGTCGGGCGCCGATGCTCCGGGTGTATCGTTCATACATACGGACTGTATTACTGCCACTTTACTTCCCGGGATCACCGGTGGTAGACTCCCGACCGGCCGCGGGGTCGCCGCCCTCCGCCGGCGCGCTCTGTTCGTTTTCCGCCGTGTTTTTTGTCACCGCCGCGGGAGCGTGGGGTATGAGCAACCGATCGATGACGGCCACCGCGGACGACGGAGCTCCGGACGTCGGAGAGCTGACGCCGCCGGACCGGACCCTGATGGGGCCCGGACCGAGCGACGTCCACCCGCGCGTGCTCAAGGCGATGAGCACGCCGCTCGTCGGCCACCTCGACCCGTCGTTCGTCGAGATCATGGACGAGGTCCAGGAGCTGTTGCGCTACACGTTCCGGACCGACAACCAGTGGACGATCCCGGTCTCCGGGACCGGGTCGGCGTCGATGGAGGCCGCCATCGGCAACCTCGTCGAGCCGGGCGACACGATGCTGGTACCGACGAACGGCTACTTCGGCGGCCGGATGAAGTCGATGGCCGAGCGCGCGGGCGGCGAGGTCGTCGAGGTGGACGCCCCGTGGGGCGAGCCCCTCGACCCCGTCGACGTCGAGCGCGGCTTCAACGAACACCAGCCGGACGTGTTCGGGTTCGTCCACGCGGAGACGTCGACGGGCGTCCGCCAGCCGAACGTCTCCGAACTAACCGACATCGCGCACGCTCACGACGCGTTCGTGATCGCGGACTGCGTCACCTCGCTCGGCGGCGTCGAGATGCGCGTCGACGAGTGGGACGTCGACGCCGCCTACTCCGGCCCGCAGAAGTGCCTCTCGTGTCCGCCGGGGGCGAGCCCACTCACGCTCAACGACCGCGCGATGGACAAGGTGCTCGACCGCGAGGAGCCGGCCCGCTCGTGGTACCTCGACCTCTCGCTGTTGGAGGGGTACTGGGGCGACGAGCGCGCGTACCACCACACCGCGCCGATCACGAACGTGTACGCGCTCCGCGAGGCGCTCCGCCTCGTCGCCGAGGAGGGAATCGAAGAGCGGTGGACGCGTCACCGCGAGGTCGCCGGCGACCTGAAGGTAGGGCTCCGCGATCTGGGCCTCGAAATGAACGCTCCCGACGAGTACTGGCTCCCAAGTCTGAACGCGGTCCGGGTGCCCGACGGGGTCGACGACGCCGCAGTCATCGACCGCCTGCTCGACGAGTACGACCTGGAGATCGCCTCCGGGCTCGGGGACCTGGAGGGCGACATCTGGCGCATCGGCTGTATGGGGCACTCTGCCCGCCCGAAGAACGTCGAGTACGTCCTCGCGGCGCTCGAGGGCGCCCTGGCCGAGCAGGGGTACTGACGCGTCGCGGCAGCGCGACCGCGCCCGCTCCGGCTATCGAGAGGTTTTTTACCGTCCGTCCCTCGTCCCGCTAAGGGTATGAACGATCTACGAACCGGGCTGAGCTACGGGGACGTGCTGCTCGTCCCGCAGCGGTCGCCCGTCGACAGCCGGAGCGACGTGGACCTGTCGACGCGGTTCACGCCGAACGTCGAACTGGAGACCCCGCTGGTCTCGGCGGCGATGGACACCGTCACGGAGGCCGAACTGGCGATCGAGCTCTCGCGGGCCGGCGGGCTCGGCGTCCTCCACCGCTTCCTCACCGTCGACGAGCAGTCGGCGCAGGTCGAGCGGGTGGCCGCGGCCGGCGAGCGGGTCGCGGCCGCGGTCGGCATCAACGAGGACCACCTCGCTCGCAGCGCCGCGCTGGTCGACGCCGGCGTGGACGCGATCGTCGTCGACGTCGCGCACGGCCACCTCGACCGGACGATCGCGGCCGTCGAGGAGATCGCTGCGGAGTTCCCGGAGACGGACCTCGTCGCCGGCAACGTCGCCACGCCGGCGGGCGTCGAGGACCTCGCGGCGGCCGGGGCCGACTGCGTGAAGGTCGGCATCGGGCCGGGTTCGCACTGTACGACGCGGAAGGTCGCCGGGGCCGGCGTCCCACAGCTCACCGCGGTCGACGACTGCGCGACCGCGGCCGCGGACCTCGACGTGACGATCTGCGCCGACGGCGGCATTCGGACCTCCGGCGACGCGGCGAAGGCGCTGATGGCGGGGGCCGACACGGTGATGCTCGGGAGCCTCTTCGCCGGGACGGCGGAGGCCCCGGGGGCGGTCGTCGAGGTCGACGGGACGCGGTACAAGCGGTCGCGCGGGATGGCGACGACCGCCGCCGCCGAGGACCGGGACGACAAAGGCGCGAACGTGGGCGCCGACGAGGGCGTCGAGGCGCTGACGCCCTTCAAGGGCCCGGTGGGGACGGTCGCCGAGGAGTTCTGCCAGGGGATTCGTTCGGGCCTCTCGTACTGCGGCGGGCACACGCTCGAAGGCGCCCGGGAGCGCGCCGAGTTCATGCGCGTCGCCCCCGGCGCGAAGGAGCGCGAGGGGTTCCACACCGACGACGACTGGGAGGGGATCAGCGTGGACAGCGAGACGAAGCGGGTCGCCAACTCGACCGGCGGGTCGGCCGCCGAGGGCGACGACTGAACGGTCAACTGCGTCCGGTCCCGTCGCCGGCGGACACGAGGTGCGACCCGATGCGTCACTGCGTGACGATATCACGGACCGCTTTTCACCGTGAGCGGACAGTCCGGCGTATGGCCGACGCCTTCGGACGCGCGCTCCGCGACCACAACCGTGGCGACCGGACGGAGCCGCTCTACCAGGGAGACGGCGAGGCGGTCCGCGAACATCCGATCGAGGCGTTCTATTTCACCGAGTTCGACCCCGACGACGAGGCGGGGTCGTGGCTAGCGTCCCGGCTGGAGTGCCCGCTGGTCGACCTCGGCGCCGGCGCTGGCCGCCACGCGCTGCGGTTTCAGGAGCGGTTCGAGACGGTGGCCGTCGAAGCCAGCCCGGCGCTCGTCGAGACAATGCGGGACCGCGGCGTCGCCGACGCGAGGGAGGGCGACATGTTCGCCCTCCGCGAGTCGTTCGAGCGCGACCGATTCGCGTCGGCGCTCGCGATCGGGACGCAGATCGGGCTGGCGGGATCGATGCGCGGGCTCTCGGCGTTCCTCAGCGACCTCGCGTTCGTGACGACGCCCGACGCGACCGCGGTGGTCGACTGCTACGATCCCGAGCACTCCGAGGCGGCAGACCTGTTCGGCTACCGCGCGGACCCGACGCCGGGGCTCGCGCACCGCCTCATGTGGTTCCGGTACGACGGGGAGACGGACCCGACGCTCCACTTCCGGCTGTTCTCGCCGGACCGACTCCGCGAGGCCGCCGTTGGGACCGACTGGGTCGTGGACGCGGTCGACCGCGAGGGCTCCGGCGACGGCCCGCACTACCGCGCCGCGCTGCGGAAGCGGTAAGCGGACGTGGCCGCTCGGTGTGCGGGCCGCACGCGGTCCTACCACGTCGTCAGCGCCGCGCGACCGTGGTCCCGCGCGAGGATCGCGAGGAACGCGAGGACGCCGGTGACCGCGAACGCGCCGCCGACGTAGAAGACGGACGCCATGCTCACCTCGACCATGAGCCAGCCGGCGATGAGAGGGCCGGCCACCGACCCCGGCCGCCACACCAGCTCTCGGATGCCGAAACTGGAGGCGACGCCGCCGTCGTCGGTCCCCTCGTCGGCGAACAGCGCCATGCTGGCCGGCTCCCGGAACGAGTCGGCGACGCCGAGGAGTCCCGAGAGGCAGACGAGCGGAAGGTACGCCGGCGGGAGCGCGCCCAGTACGGGGACCGTGACGCCGCTACCGAGGGCGGCACCGATCGGCGCCGAGAACGGGATCGCCATCGCGATCACCCCGTAGGCTCCGCCGCCGCCGAACACGAACAGCGACCGCCCGTAGGCGTCTGAGAGCCGACCCGTGAACAGTTGCCCGACCATGTTGGTCGCCTTCTCGGCGGTGACCGTCACCGCCACCGCGGTCGCCCCGACCGCGAGCCCCCCGCCGCCGACCGCCGTCCCCGCGTAGATGGGAACCCACGTCCGGACCATCGTCACCGCGAAGGCGTACTGCGCCCGGAACGTCGATATCGTCAGGAGCTTGCGGTTGACCGCGAGGTCGGTGAAGGGGAACCCCTCGATCCGCGTCGGGTCGTCGTCGAGCACGCCCCACGTGACGAGCCACGCGGCCACCATCAGCGCCGTGATGACCCCGAAGACGGGCCCGAAGCCGACGGCGTCGTAGATGGCGCCCGCGCCGAGCGAGCCGAGTATCGAGGCGGCGAACGAGGCGGCGTTCGCCTTCCCGATCTTGTCTGCCCGGGTGCCCGCTTCGGCGATCTGGCCGACGAGCGAGAGCGTCATCAGCCCCGCGCCGGTGACGACGAACCCCTGAAGCGCGCGCACGGCGACGAACGTGGCCGAGGAGTCGACCAGCGGGAACAGCGCGTACACGCCCGCACCGGCCACGAGAACGGCAAGGAGGACGCGCCGCTTGTCGAACCGGTCGCCGGCCCACGCAAGCGGGACCACCGCGGCCGTCTGCGCGAGCGTGAACCCGGTGGTGTACATCCCGATGACGAAGCCGGCCGAGACCGTGACGCCCAACACGGTGACCGCCTGCGGGTCCAACGCGTTGATGTACGTCGGCAAGAGCGTCAACAGCGTGATGAACCCGAACCCCTCCGCGAACCGAGTGAGGTACAGCGCCCAGAACTGCGATCGCTTCGGTCCGTCCGTCGCGTTGCTCACACGCGTCCGCCGTCCGGTGATTCAAAAGGGGTTACGGTTCGAAGGCCGGGGCCCGACGCTCGACGGCTCGTCCGCCCGGACCGGGGCGGCTACAGCGCGTCGGCGAACTTGTCGCGCCGGAAGAGGTCGATCTCCTGGGCCGTCGAGCCGGGCCGCGACGCGGCGAAAGAGATCGCCTCAGCCACCTCCTCGGGCTCGGTGACGCTCCCGGGCTCGAACCGCTCCTCGAACGGCTCGCCGTCCTCGCTCCCGAACTCCGTCCGGACCTCCGAGGGGTTGACCACGGAGACGGCCACGCCCTCGTCGCCGACCTGCGCCGCGACGCTGTGCGCGAACCCGCGGACCCACCACTTCGTCGCGGCGTACACGGGGTTGAACGACCGCGGGTACTCCCCGGCGAAGCTGCCGACCGCGATCAGGCTCCCCTCGCTCTCCGTGAGGTGCGGGAGCGCCGCGCGCGTGAGGAAGAACGCGCCGTCGACGTTCGTCTCCTGCATCACCGAGTACTCCTCGTCGGTCATCGTCGCCACGTCGCTCCCGCGGGCGACGCCCGCGTTGACGACGGCCACGTCGAGGTCGCCGAACTCGTCGACCGCGGCCTCGACCGCCGCTTGCGAGGTCGCCGGGTCGCGCACGTCGCCGTCCGCGACCACGGCCTCGACGCCGTGCTCGGACCGCACGTCGTCCGCGACCGATTCGAGCGCCTCGCGCCGCCGCGCCACGAGGACGACGTTCGCCCCGCGCTCGGCGAGCGCGTGCGCCGTCGCCTCACCGATTCCCGAACTCGCTCCCGTTATCACCGCCGCCGCGTCGTCGAGACTCGACATGTACGCAGCGTCGTCGTCGGCGAAGCACATAAATCACCCACGCCGGGGCGAGCGGCGCAGGGGCGGTTGAGCGAACTGCTCGCCGACCGCCTCAGCGGTTGGAGGAGGTGACGCGTCGGTGGTTCGCGCCCGCCCGCATGTCCACGTGGCCGCAGCGCTCGCACCGCCACACGTACGCGCCGGTCTTCACCGCCGCCCGTTCGCCGTCGACCCGTTTGGTCCAGTCGCTCCCGCGCCGGGCGCACTCGTCGGGGCGGTACTTGCTCTCGACGGACTCCTCCTCGGCGACGCCGTCGCCGTCGCCGACCGCGATCCCCTCGGCGCCGGCGCGAACGTCCTCGCCGCTCATCCGTCGTCGCAGCCGAGTCAACTACTCCCGGAAGCGCTCGGTCCGGCCGACGAGTCGGTCGTACCGGCCGTCGTCCGTCGGATCGCCGCCGTCCCGCCACTCGTACGCCGAGATAAGCACGGTGGTCCGGTAGTGCTGGTCCAAGAGCAGGTGGTAGTCGGCCCGGTGGAACAGCGTCTCGACGGTGTCGACGAGGTCCGCTTCGAACACCGGGCGTTCGATGTCGCGGCCGTACGGCGCCTCCGCGTCCGGGGCCGACCGCTCCCTGACACAGAGCACGCGACAGTGCGACGCCTCCGACCGCGACCGTTCCAGTATCTCCTCGGCCGCCCCGTCGCCGAGCGACTCGTCCGGCACGAGGACCGCGACCCCGCCGTCGAACGCCTCGGCGAACTGGGCGGTCGTCAGCCCTCGGCGGGGGCGTACTCGTCGAGCTAGAGCCCGGAGAGGTCGGCCCGGGTCTTGTTCGCCTCGCAGACGACGACCGACGAGGCGAGAAGCGCAACGGGAATCACCCACCGCGGGCCGCTCGGCGCGACCGCCCGACCGGCCGCGGCGTGGCGTCACTCATCGCGCTCCGTCGGCGCGGCGCTCGACTCGCGCATCGACTCGGAGAGCCGCCTCGGCTCGACGGAGAACGGGTGGACGGTCGTGAGGTCCTCGACGAGCGAGACGGCCGTCTCGACCGACCGCTCCGCGCGCCGGAGGTCAGCCTCGATGAAATGACGTTATATTGATTATTTCTGGGTGTTTCGTCGAACACAGCGCGGGTAGCCGGGATAATCTGTTCGGTCGCTGCCGTGCTGAATGCCCGGATAAGTGCGCCACATGGGCTCGTTTCGACCCTCGATCACGGCCTCGACCGGCGCTCGGAGCGCCGAGGGCTCTCGTACATATCGAAATTATTTAAATATCGCATACTGGAATACATCCGAAAATGGCTCCCGACACTCAGATGAATCCCGTCGTTATCGTGGGGGCGGCGATCATCGTCGTAACAGGGGTGATGAGTGTGCTCGTGGACGTCGACTTTGGGATACTCGCACTCCAGGCCGCGGTTCCGATGCTCATCGGAGTCGGATTGGTGTCGTACGGGCGGCTCCGATCGGACGGGGTCGCCGCGACGAGCCAGCGGACGGTGTTGAAATGGACTGTCACCGGATTTCTCGCGTTCGTGATTCTCGGAGCCTGGTTCGGGGAGATGGCCTCCCGAGCGGACTCGTCGATCCTGCTCTCGATGACCGGATCGCTGAGCGTCGGCGCGGCGCTCGGCACGGTCATCGGCGTGTACGCGGCGCGGCTTCGTCGTACGAACGAGGAGCTCGCGGAGACGGTCTCCGAACTCGAACGGGCGAACGAGCGCCTGACGATGCGGAACGAGCAGCTGGATCAGTTCGTCGACGTCGCCAGTCACGACCTCCGAAACCCGGTGAACGTCGCGAAAGGGCGGATCGAACTCGCCCGCAGGGAGTCCGACAGCGAACACCTCGAAACGGCGGACGCCGCCCTCACTCGCATGGAGGCCCTGATCACCGACCTCGTTTCGTTGACGAAGGCGGGCGACCGGATCGACGAAGTCGCCCCCGCGAATCTCGAAGCGGTCAGCCGGTCGGCGTGGGGGAGCGTCGACACGGGCGACGCGTCGCTGCGCGTCGAGACAGAGATAGCCATTTCCGCCGACGAGAGCCGATTGCGACAGATCTTGGAAAACCTGTTCCGCAACTCGGTCGAACACGGCGGCGACGACGTGACCGTGCGGGTCGGAGCCATTCCGAACGGGTTCTACGTCGAAGACACCGGCGCGGGGATTCAAGACGACCTTCGCGACCGACTGTTCGAAGACGGAGTCACCACGGGCGAAGGGGACGCGGGCCTCGGACTGACCATCGTCAAGCAGATCGCCACCGCTCACGGGTGGGAGATAGGCGTCGAGCAGAGCGCCGAGGGCGGCGCTCGCTTCGCGTTCACGGGCGTTGAGTTCCCAGACGGGTGAGGAGTGTCACACGCAGTCTGACTCCGGCCACCCCGCGGGCCGGAATCGAGTGTCGGTCCTGTGGCGCTCGATCCCTCGTCCGTTTGTCCGTGCGGTCCGCCAGGAGTCCCGTCGACGGGCAGAGCCGTCCGTTCAACGTTCGTATCAACCGTCTCGGCACGACTCTTCCCCCTCGGCTAGTTCTCCGAGCCGTCGGCCACCTCGATGGCGCCGATCTGGCGTTCTACCCCGTTCGTGATTCCGCCTTTCGAGACGGCGGCACAACGCGGGAACTCGTCAGTAGACGGTGAACCGTTATGAGAAGCGGGCCGGGCGCGATTTGAACGCCTCACGCCGTGTACGTGCCGTACACGGGCGCTCGGCAAGTAATGGATACTGGGGAATCGCTGTTGGTGAGCTGAGCGCGAGGCCCACCAATGACAACCGATCTCAAGCCGATCGACCCGCAGGAAGCAAAGGAGTGGTATCTCGAAAACCGTCGTGGCGAATTGGCGGATGCGACCTACAAGGCGCACAAGTATCGACTCTCTCCTTTCGTTGAGTGGTGCGATACCGAAGGAGACGTGAGCAACATGAACGACCTAAGCGGTCGGCACTTCCACCAGTACAAGAAGTGGCGACGGGAGAAGGGCGACTGTAACAAGGTCACGATGGCGACGCAACTGAGTACGCTCAAGGTCTTCATCGACTTCTGCGAAAGTATTGACGCCGTCCGTCCCGGTCTATCCGATTACATCGATCCGCCGACGATGAAGAACAAGGAGGACGTGAACGACGACTACGTCGATGCGGAAACTGCTCAGGCGATTATCGAGCATCAACGGAACTTCAACTACTCCCAACGCGAACACGTCATCTTCGAGCTACTGTGGCACACAGGGATGCGAAACGGTGCGCTTCGGGCTATCGACCTCAAGGACTACGACAAGGATGAGCGTACTCTCGAAGTACACCACCGTCCGGATCAGGGAACCCCGCTAAAGAACGGGAAAGAGGGCCAACGTGTTGTCTCTCTCAAGCCGAAGGTCAACCAGATCGTGCGGGATTACATCGACCATCACCGATTCGGTAAAACGGACGATTCTGGACGCGAACCGCTACTGACGACTCGCCAAGGTCGTATCTCCAAAACATCCATCCGGAGTAACTGTTATCGGGCTACTCGTCCTTGCGAGTATGGGCTTAACTGTCCCCACGACAGAAACCCCGACGACTGCGAGGCCGCAAGTTCCTATCACGCGGCCTCAAAGTGTCCGTCCTCTCACGCATCACACTCGTTGAGGAAAGGGGCAATCACGCACGCACGAAGGAGCGAAGTCCCGATCGAAGCGGTATCAGAGCGGATGGATGTGAGTGCGGACGTGCTGAAGAAGCACTACGACAAGCGTACGAAGAAGCAGGAAATGAAGAACCGACGAGGGTACTTCGATAACATCTGATACGAAGTGTATGCGGACATTAACAGTTATTATCGTACAGAGGCTCTGTTGGAAGCATTTTATCTAGATATAAGACAGTATGAAACAGTCAGTAGCTGAAGAGGGCGTATTGCTGCGGAGAATTCTACCAGCTCAGAGAAAGGTTCCGATAGCCAGGCGAGATATAGGGCCCATATCTTGTACGCTTGTTCTTGAAGAACCGGTTTTAATTACTCACGCATAACCGAGATCTTCTAAGCGTTCTTGTACGTCTTTGGGAATAGTCTCGTCGTCGAAAGATACCGTTTTCTTGTTTAGTTCGGACCGTAGATCTTTGAGTCGGGCACGAGGATCCATCGAATCCTCGAAATCGCCATTATATGTGTATCCATCTAACGTCTCGTAGGTGTAATTGCCTCCTGGAAGCACAACCGCATATAGATCTTGATCATAACGTTTGATGATCGAGTCGTCATAGTCTTTTTTCTTCATCTGCTTAATCCGGTTAGTTCGAAGGCCATGACGCTCAACGAGAAGGTCACGACTTGGAGGATCATCCAGTAGATTGTGACCCCGAGATGGGGCGTCGATCCCCGCAATATCTAGTATTGTTCGGTGAACATCAAGTAGACTAACGAGGGTTTCGTTATATGTGGTTGAATCCTGGCCGGTGTAGATGGACAGAGGTACGTGGACAAGTCCGGGATAGATCCCGTGATTGTGCGCCCAAACGCCATCCGTGCCGAACAGTTCTCCATGATCGCTGAGCGTGATTACATAGTCAAAGTCCTCGCTCAGCTCCGTGAAGATATCCTGGTAGACATCCGAGAGATAACGGACGCAGTCGTCGTAAGCGTTCCTAATGGTCTCTGGTGATTCATTGGGTCCGTCGCCGATCGTGTCGTCGATATTCGGACTCGCAGTATACTCGCCTGTCTGGTATTCTGTGGGTGGGTCGTACGGTCCGTGGGCCTCCATTAAATTCGCAAAGAAGAACTCATCGTCACCGAAGTCGGTCTCGCGGACGTAATTCAGTGCGAGTTTTGCTCCGTCGTCAGTACCTGAGATTGACTCGATACCCATATCGCGGGCTTTCATCTTGAGTCCGTAATTTAGCGAATCGATAGTGTCGACATCATTAACGATACACTCGTAAATTGCCTGTAGAAATCGTGAGGGACCTTGATTTTGTGTTACAGATATAAACTCTCCCCAGTCGAAAATATCATTATCGTGTTTTTCGGCTCGCCAACTGTGACGAAATGTTTCGAATCCCCGATCAAATTTGAACGCCGATGAAACATTCGCGTTTGCGCTAAATGCCCGTGTTTGATAGCCCACGTTGGAAAGGAGTTCGGCGAGAACTGTTTGGTCACAATCAAGTGACTCAGCCTTGGCGTACACCCCAAGTTCACTCGGATAAAAGCCGCCGAACAGCGCCGCATGGACGGGGGTTGTCCACGCAGTTGGAGACCAAGCGTTTTCAAAACGAATCCCGGGTAGCCAGTTGAAGTATTCGTTGAACGCGTCTTTTCGTACGGTGTCAAGGACTATAAGCGCAATACTTGTCATTAATTGACAGGGACTACTGAAGTAGAATAATAGTTCCGAATAAGAGATCCAGTCATATCTCTGCTCATCATTACAAATGGAATCTCAGATATGGAATGTGGATTATTTGATAAGATCACTGAGAGGAGTACCGCAGTACCGAATTTTCACCCTCTATTTACCGACTGCTGAACTCAATCTCGATATCGCACCGTATTTCTGACACCATGTCGGTAGGTCGGCCCTCGGGGTCAGTAAGTGGGTTATTTGTACTGACCACAGCAAGTTAGATTGAGTAACCTGCTGATGATTTCAGCAGACCCATTAGCCCCTATATGTCTGGGATTTTATGCTTCCCATCTTTCACACACCGCCAACACGGAACGTCGCCGGATAGTTTCTCACAGTCACACTCTTCAGGTTCCTCCACATTGAGGGGGAGAGTGAGTCAGAAGATGACCTCCGTTATCAGGCCATCTCCCGCGTTCGTCGGAAAATCGAAGACGAAATGACGGCGGACGTGGAGATACTGCGAGAGCATCATCCTGATCTCTATGAGGAACTTCGAGAGGCTGTGTGTGATCCGGAGGGAAAGTAAGCGACTCAATGAATCGAACCACCCGGTTAGAACATTGGCGGGTGCGCTTGCTACGTATATACGTAAGTCCCTCCGAGAAATTTCTCGTCTGAGGGTAGGTATTTGGGTTACTGAGCGGGTCGATATTCCACACATAGAGTTCTCAGGAACCGAGAGTATGGAGGGTCGTACGGAGGTCGCCAGTCAGGCAGACAAATTAGGATGGAGTTAGTCGTCAGTATCAGAATATGTTTCTTTTAGTTTTTCAATTTCTGATTCTAACTTGTCAATTTCCGAATTGAGATCACGTATATCCGAGGCCAAAGAATATCCGTAGAGCATGAACAAGATGGTGAGTGAATATATTAGTAAGCTAAGCGGAATTGGAATCAAACGAAGCCTTATGCCGCTGATATAAGCTGCCTGGCCCCAAAAAGTCGTGAAAATAGTACTCCCAACGATATTAGCAGCTTGAGCTATTATAACGAAAATTACTCCAGTGATTGTAGCTTGAATATATACATTCTTACTCTTTGTCCATTAGCTGAAACCTAACACGTAGTGGTATATACCGTATAACAGCCCACTGATTCCTTCTCGTGTTGATTCGGCAGCTTTATTAAGATGATCTGTATCTTCAGACATTCTTCAACATCTATGGTATTAAATAATAAATAAATTGTGCTATCGGAGTCCGTGAATAGGGTAGGGATCCAGGTAGTCAAAGAATCATCCCGATACGTTTTGACGGTGTGACCAGCCTGCTTTTGAGGCATAGGGACTACATCATCTTCTATTGGGGAAGTTGGTTACTGGAGAAGTGTCCAGGTAAACTCTCCAGTATTTAAACGCACTGATACGGTCGTGCGAAAGTATTTCTCAATATAGTCGTATTCTATAGTAATGGGTCGGTTGGACGGAATCACTCTGGAAGAACTTCACGAGCTACGTGAGCAAACAGCGGGAGAGATCCCGCGAGAACGTGTTCTCGCGGCGATCGGCCGAAAGCAGGGAGACAATCTTGACACACTCGCTGAACGCCATG
>NZ_NEWJ01000035.1:0-28449 GCF_002135045.1 Halorubrum sp. SD683 | reverse complement strand
CTCGTGTACGGCGTCGTGAAACTACAGGAGCGCGTCGCCAACGGCGAGGCCGCGCCCGTCACCGTCAAGCCGTACGAGCTGGAGGAGTTCTCGGACCTCGAACGCGACGAGCTCGTCGACAAGCTGGCCGACCAGATCGACGACGACGAACTCGTCATGCGGTACAACTTCGCTGATTCGCCATGAGCCTCGAACGACCAGACAGAGTCGACGACGACGCCGCCGAGCGCACCCCCGACGAGCTGGAGGCGCTGCTCGGCGACCTCGTCGTCGACCGCGACGACCATCTGAACGCGCCCGGGTTCGTCATCCGCCCGGACACCGTTCAGGAAACGCTTCGGACCCTGAAAGAGCAGGCGGGGTACGACCACCTCTCCGTGGTCTCCGCACAGGAGTACGAGAACCGCTACGAGTCCATCTACCACCTGAAGAAGTACGACGATCCGACCCAAGAGGTCAGCATCGTCGTGCCCGCCGACAAGGACGACCCCGTCTCCGAGTCGGCCGAGCCCGTCTTCCGCACGGCCGACTGGCACGAGCGGGAGGCGTACGACCTGATCGGGATCGAGTACGACGACCACCCCGACCTCCGTCGGATCCTGCTCCCCGAGACGTGGCAGGGCCACCCCCTGTCGATGGACTACGACAAGGACCGGCCGCAGATCGCCACGCTGCCGGAGCACGCGAACCCGCTGGAGGACCACCACAAGGACGCCGAGTCCGACACGATGTTCCTCAACATCGGGCCGCACCACCCCGCGACCCACGGCGTCCTCCACCTGAAGACGGTGCTCGACGGCGAGCAGGTCGCCGACGTTGAGCCAGACATCGGCTACCTCCACCGCAGCGAGGAGCAGATGGCGCAGTCCGGGACGTACCGCCACCAGATCATGCCGTACCCCGACCGCTGGGACTACATCTCGGCGGGCCTGCTCAACGAGTGGGCGTACGCCCGCGCGGCCGAGGACCTCGCGGACATCGAGGTGCCCGAGTACGCGCAGGTCATTCGGACGATGGGCGCGGAGATGTGCCGGATCGCCGCGCACATGCTCGCGCTCGCGACGTTCGCGCTCGACATCAACGGCGACTTCACGGCGACGTTCATGTACGCCATCAACGACCGCGAGCGCGTCCAGAACCTCTTGGAGGACCTGACGGGCCAGCGGCTGATGTTCAACTACTTCCGGCTCGGCGGGGTCGTCTGGGACCTGCCGGAACCGCGCGAGGAGTTCTTCTCGAAGACCCGGGACTTCCTCGACCAGCTCCCGGAGTCCGTCGAGGAGTACCACAACCTGATCACCTCGAACGAGGTGTTCCAGATGCGGACCATCGACACGGGCATCCTGCCGCCGGAGGTCGCGAAGAACTACGGCGCGACCGGCCCCGTCGCCCGCGGCTCGGGGGTCGACTACGACCTCCGCCGCGACGACCCGTACGGCTACTACGACGAGCTCGATTGGGACGTCGTCACCGAGGACGGCGGCGACAACTTCAGCCGCCTGCTCGTCCGGATGCGCGAGGTCGAGGAGTCCGCGAAGATCATCGAGCAGTGCGTCGACCTGCTCGAGGACTGGCCCGAAGACGAGCGCAACATCCAGGCGAACGTGCCGCGCACGCTGCGCCCGGACGACGACACGGAGATCTACCGCGCCGTCGAGGGCGCGAAGGGCGAACTCGGCATCTACATCCGCGCGGACGGCACGGACAAGCCGGCGCGGTTCAAGATCCGGTCGCCGTGCTTCTCGAACCTCCAGACGCTGCCGGAGATGGCGAACGGGGAGTACATCCCCGACGTCATCGCGGCCCTCGGTAGCCTCGACGTCGTTCTCGGGGAGGTGGACCGCTGATGGGTACGGCCCCCGCACAGCTGTTCCCCGAGTTCATCGTCGACACGCTCGGGCTCGACAGCGTCATCGGCGAGGTCGCGGCCTCGCTGGTCGCCGCCTTCGTCGTCGGAAACATCATCCTCGCGTTCACGGGCGTCGCGGGCCCGTGGGCGAAACGGAAGATCACGGCGGCGTTCACCGACCGGATCGCGGTCGACCGGATCGGCCCGTTCGGCCTGCTCATCATCCCGGCGGCCGCGATCCAGCTCCTCGCGAAGGAGCTGATCATCCCCGAGGGCGTCGACCGCCCCTCGTGGGACATCGCGCCGATCATCCTGCCGTCGTCGGCGCTGCTCGGCTTCTCCGTGATCCCGATGGGCCAGCTCGGTCCGATCAACCTCCACCTCGCGGACCCCGAGGTCGGGTTCGCGCTGGTGTTCGCGTTCGCGTCGATCGCCTCGGTCTCGCTGGTGATGGCCGGCTACGCGTCGAACAACAAGTACTCGCTCCTCGGTGGCCTCCGCGCCGTCGCGCAGAACCTCGCGTACGAGATCCCGCTCATCGTCACGGCGATGTCGGTCGTGATCTTCTCCGGCACGCTCCAGATGAGCGGCGTCGTCGGCGCGCAGACGGAGACGCTCGTGACGATCGCCGGCGTCTCGATCCCGTCGTGGTACGCCCTCGTGAACCCGTTCGCGTTCGTGCTGTTCCTCACGGCGAACATGGCGGAGATCGGGCGGAATCCGTTCGACATCCCCGAGGCGCCGACCGAGATCGTCGGCGGGTACCAGACGGAGTACTCCTCGGCGTACTTCGTCCTCTTCTACCTCGGCGAGTTCGTCCACATCTTCCTCGGCGGGGCGATCCTCGCCGTAACGTTCCTCGGCGGGGCCTCCGGGCCCGGTCCGGAGAGTATCAGCTTCATCTGGTTCGTGGTGAAGATCTGGGGCTTCTTCCTGTTCACGCAGTGGGCCCGCGCGGCGCTGCCCCGCGTCCGTATCGACCAGCTGATCGAAATCGGCTGGAAGGGAATGCTGGTGCTATCGTTCGCGAACCTGGTGCTCACGGCCGTAATCGTGGGGGTGATCGCGTAACATGATTGGACTCATGAAATCCATGGCGACGACGATGAAGCACGCGCTGGACGGGAATACGTTCACGGTGGAATACCCGGAGGACGCGCCCGAAGTGAGCCCGCGGTTCCGCGGGGTCCACAAGTTCAGCCAGGAACGGTGTATCTGGTGTCGGCAGTGCGAGAACGTCTGTCCGAACGACACGATCCAGATCGTTCAGGACGACCAGCGCAACGGTGAGCAGTACAACCTCCACATCGGGCAGTGCATCTACTGCCGGCTCTGCGAGGAGGTCTGTCCCGTCGACGCGATCCTGTTGACGCAGAACTTCGAGTTCACCGCCGACACGAAAGACGACTTCGTGTTCAACAAAGAACAGCTCAAGAACGTCCCGTGGTACAAGGGGATCGACCCGCTGGAGTCCCGCAATCCCGATCGCGGCGCGTGGATCGGGGAGGGTGACGGCGAGGTCGACTACCAGTAGCGGGCACGTCTCGAAATCTTCAAAGGGGTTCTCATAGGAGACAAACACAATGGTTTATCCTACCATCGCGTTCGGGCTGTTCGCCGCGGTTACGCTGGCGTTCGCCCTCGGGGTCGTCCTGGCGCGCGACGTGTTCCACGCCGCGCTGCTGCTGGGCGGAGCCCTCACGAGCGTCGCGGTGCACTACGTGATGCTGCGGGCGGAGTTTATCGCCGCCATGCAGATCCTCGTCTACGTGGGCGGGGTTCTCATCTTGGTCACGTTCGCCGTGATGCTCACGCGATCTGATTCTGAAACGGAGGTGAGTAGCGCGTGAGCAACGACGAGAGCCGCGGGTCGCGGATCGCCCCCGCGGTCGCCGTGGGCGCCCTGTTCGCCGTGCTGGCCGCGACGATCAACGCGGCGACGTTCGGCTTCGAGGAGGTGGGCTTCCCGGCTGACGCTTCGATCGTCCACAACCTCGGGTACGCCCTGTTCAACCTCGGCGCGTACGACATCGCGACCATCCCCGCGGAGGGGTTCCTCGCGGCCTTCCTGATCGCCGCGGTCGCGCTCGACGTCGCGGTCGACGGCGCCGTCTACCTCGCGAAACGCGAGGAGGACGGGTCGGTCATCTCGGCGGTCGGACAGGCGTTCACGGACGGCGGACGCGACGGAGGTGACCGGAAGTGACCGCCGTCGCGTCCTCCATTCCGCCGTCGTGGTACCTGCTGCTAGCGGCGGCCGTCTTCTGCGTCGGTCTGTTCGGCGTGCTGACGCGCCGGAACGCGCTGTACTTCCTCATGAGCGTCGAGCTCATGATGAACGCGGCCAACATCAACTTCGTCGCGTTCGCGCTCTACTACGGCGACCTCACGGGGCAGGTGTTCGCGCTGTTCGTCATCGCGCTCGCCGCCGCCGAGGTCGCCATCGGCATCGGCATCATACTCGTGTTATACCGTAACTTCGGCACGACAGACGTGACTGTTCCCGCGGAGATGAGGTGGTAAGATGGTGAACGCATTCGCATACGTCCCGGCGATCGTGCTCCTCCCGTTCTTCTCGTTCCTGGTCGCGCTCGGCGCGGGCAGGTACCTCCCGAAGGGCGGCGCGTTCGGCGGTATCGCCGCGACCGCGGGCTCGTTCCTGCTGTCGATCTGGGTCGCGGCGACCGTCGCGGGCGGACGGGCGTACAACGAGACGCTGTACTACTGGGCGAGCGAGGGCGGTGCCGGCATCGGCCCGACGGACATCGAGCTCTCCTTCGGCGTCCTGATCGACCCGCTGTCGGCGCTCATGCTCGTCATCGTGACGCTCGTGGCGCTTCTCGTCCACGTGTTCTCGCTCGGCTACATGAACGACGAGGGCGAGACCGGCCTGCCGCGCTACTACGCCGGCCTCGGTCTGTTCACGGCCTCGATGCTCGGGTTCGTCGTCGCCGACAACCTCCTGATGGCGTTCATGTTCTTCGAGCTGGTCGGGCTCTGCTCGTACCTGCTCATCGGCTTCAACTTCCGGGAGCCGGGCCCGCCGTCGGCGGCGAAGAAGGCGTTCCTCGTCACCCGCTTCGGCGACTACTTCTTCCTCGTCGGCGTCGTCGCGGTGTTCGCCACCTTCGGCACGGCGCAGTTCGCCGGTCCGGAGTCGTTCCCGGCGCTCGCCGACGCGGCGCTCAACGGCTCCGGCTCGGTCGCGTGGACGCCCGGCGGCGTCGAACTCGGGACGTGGCTGACCGTCGTCGGCCTGCTCGTCTTGGGCGGCGTCGTCGGGAAGTCCGCGCAGTTCCCGCTTCACACGTGGCTCCCCGACGCGATGGAGGGCCCGACGCCCGTCTCGGCGCTGATCCACGCCGCGACGATGGTCGCGGCCGGCGTCTACCTCGTCGCGCGGATGTACGGGTTCTACGTGCTGACGCCGACGACGATGGCGGTCATCGCCTTCATCGGCGGCTTCACGGCGCTGTTCGCTGCGACGATGGGGCTCGTGAAAAACGAGCTGAAGCAGGTGCTCGCGTACTCCACCATCTCCCAGTACGGGTACATGATGCTCGCGCTCGGCGCGGGCGGGTACGTGGCCGCGGTCTTCCATCTGACCACCCACGCGTTCTTCAAGGCGCTGCTGTTCCTCGGTGCCGGGTCGGTCATCATCGCGATGCACCACAACGAAGACATGTGGGACATGGGCGGGCTGAAGTCGAAGCTGCCCGTCACCTACTACACCTTCCTCGCCGGGTCGCTGGCGCTCGCGGGAATCTTCCCGTTCGCTGGCTTCTGGTCGAAAGACGAAATCCTCTACGAGGCGCTCGTCCACGGCCTCAACGACCCGCTGCTGCTCGGCGGCTACCTGATGGGGCTGCTCGCGGTGCCGGTCACCGCGTTCTACACCTTCCGGATGGTGTTCCTGACCTTCCACGGCGAGCCCCGCAGCGACACCGCGCGCGACCCCGTCCCGGTCCGCTGGAACGTGAAGGGGCCGCTGACGGTCCTCGGCTCGCTCGCGGTCGTCACCGGGTTCATCAACATGGTGCCGGTCCAGAAGGTCCTCGGCATCGAAGGGATCGACCTGCTTCACCTGTGGCTCGACAACCACTGGGGCGGCATCGAGGGCCTCTCCTCGCACCACTACGCCGACTTGGGTCTCTACAGCAGCGGCTACCTCGTCGGCGGTGAGACCGGGACCGTCCTCGTCGGCGCGGCCGTCTCGCTCGGCTTAGCGCTGCTCGGACTCGGACTCGCCTGGCGGCTCTACAACGTGCCGTCGCCCGCGGAACACACCGCCAAGCTCGGCGGCATCAAAGACGTGCTGTACAACAACTACTACCTCGACGAACTGCAGGTCTGGCTCGCGTATCGCACGGAAGACGTCGCGGGCGGCGCGAACGTCTTCGATCAGGGAATCATCGACGGCGTCGTGAACGGCGTCTCCTCGGTGAGCCTCACCGGCGGCGGTCGGATCCGTCAGCTCCAGTCGGGGATCGTCTCGCAGTACGCCGCCCTGCTCACCTTCGGACTCGTCGCGCTGTTGCTCGTGCTCGGCGCGACCGGGGGGTGGTTCCTGTGATACTCGAAGCGCTCATGGCGGCCGCCTTCGTCGGCGCGCTGACCGTGTTCCTCGCGCCCGACGAGTGGGCCGGCCGCTTGTCGTTCGCGATCAGCCTGATCCCGTTCGTCGGCAGCCTCTACCTGTGGTCCGGCTTCGAGGCCGGCGGCAACGCCCTGCTGGGCGGGGAGATAGCGTACGCGACGCAGATCGAGTGGCTCGAAGTCGGCGGCCGCAGCGTCTCGTGGTTCGTCGGCCTCGACGGGATCAGCCTCCCGCTGTTCGTGCTCACGACGTTCCTCGTCCCGCTGGCGATCGTCAGCGCGTGGACGCCCGTGGACTCGCGGCAGAGCCAGTTCTACGGGCTCATGCTGTTCATGGAGGCGAACCTGCTGGGCGTGTTCGCCGCGCTCGACTTCTTCCTGTGGTTCGTCTTCTGGGAGGCCGTGCTGGTCCCGATGTACTTCCTCATCGGGATCTGGGGCGGTCCGCGCCGCAAGTACGCCGCGATCAAGTTCTTCGTGTACACGAACGCGGCGTCGCTACTGATGTTCATCGGCTTCATGAGCCTCGTGTTCGCGCTCGGCGACTCGGTGTCGTCGTTCGCCTTACCCGAGATCGCGCAGGCGATCGCCGCGGGTGACTTGGGCACGTGGTTCGGCATCGCGCCGGACCGCCTCGCCCTGTTCGCGTTCCTCGCGATGTTCCTCGGGTTCGCGGTGAAGGTCCCGATCGTGCCGTTCCACACGTGGCTGCCGGACGCGCACGTTCAGGCGCCGACCCCCGCGTCGGTGCTGCTGGCGGGCGTCCTCCTGAAGATGGGGACGTACGCGCTGCTCCGGTTCAACTTCACGATGCTGCCCGACCAGGCGTCGATGCTCGCGGTTCCGATCGCGGCGATCGCCGTCATCAGCGTCATCTACGGCGCGATGCTGGCGCTCGCACAGAAGGACCTCAAGCGCATCGTCGCGTACTCGTCGGTCTCGTCGATGGGGTACGTCATCCTCGGGCTCATCGTGTTCACCGAGTACGGGGTCGGCGGCGCGACGTTCCAGATGGTCGCGCACGGCCTCATCTCGGGACTGATGTTCATGGCGGTCGGCGTCATCTACAACACGACCCACACGCGGATGATCGGCGACATGGGCGGCATGGCCGACCGGATGCCGGTCACCGTCGGGATCCTCGTCGCCGGCGCGTTCGGCTACATGGGGCTCCCGCTGATGGCCGGCTTCGCGGGCGAGTTCTTCATCTTCGTCGGCTCGCTGTCCGCCCCGTCGCTCCCGTACGCGCCGGTGTTCACGGCGCTCGCGATGTTCGGTATCGTCATCGTCGCCGGCTACCTGCTGTCGGCGATGCAGAGTACGCTGTTCGGTCCGTTCGAACTGGAGACCGACTACGACGTGGGGCCCGCGCCGTTCCACGACGTCGCCCCGCTCGCGGTGCTGCTGGTAGCGATCATCGTGCTCGGCGTTGCGCCCGACATCTTCTTCGAGATGATCCGCGACGCTGCCCTACCCGTGGTAGAGGGGGTGACGATCAATGGTTAACGGCCTGCCCGGCGTGACGGCGCTGCTGCCGGCGCTCCTGCTTGCCGTCACCGGTCTCGCGCTGCTCTTGGTCGACACGGTCCGGCCGGACGCGCGGTCGAACACGTCGATGGCGGTCGTCGGCGCGATCGGGTCCCTCGCCGCGCTCGCGGCGAGCGTCTGGCTCACCGCCAGCGGCGGTGTGAGCCCGGACGGCGGCGCGGTGTTGCTGTTCGCGGACGCGGTGAAGGTGGACACGCTGTCGCTGTTCTTCACCGCCATCTTCGCGTCGGTGACCGCGCTGGTTCTCGTCGCGGCCCACGACTACTTCCACGACCACGCCAACCCGGCGGCGTTCTACTCGCTCGTGACGTTCGCCGCGACCGGCATGGCGCTTCTGGCGGTCGCGAACTCGCTCGCGGTCGTGTTCGTCGCCTTAGAGATGGTGTCGCTGCCCTCGTACGTGCTCGTCGCGTACCTCAAGCAGAACCGCGGGAGCGTCGAGGCGGGGCTGAAGTACTTCCTCGTCGGCGCGCTCTCGTCGGCTATCTTCCTGTTCGGCATCTCGCTCGTGTACGCCGCGACGGGCTCGCTGATCCTCGCCGACATCGCGTCGGCCTCGATCGACGGGCTGGCCGGCGTGCTCGGCGTCGGCGTCGTGATGATGATCGGCGGCGTCGCCTTCAAGACGGCCTCCGTCCCGTTCCACTTCTGGGCGCCGGAGGCGTACGAGGGCGCGCCCGCGCCGGTGAGCGCGTTCCTCTCGTCGGCCTCGAAGGCCGCCGGGTTCGTCGTCGCGTTCCGCGTGTTCACCGAGGCGTTCCCGCTGGAGATGGCGGCGTCGGCGAACGTCGACTGGATGCTCGCGTTCGCGATCCTCGCGGCCGTCACGATGACGCTCGGTAACTTCGCGGCCGCGGTCCAGGAGGAGGTCAAGCGGATGTTGGCCTACTCCTCGATCGGGCACGCCGGATACGCGCTCATCGGCGTCGCCGCGCTCACGGTCGACGGGCCCGCCAACGGCACCGTCATGGGCGCCGCGATGGCGCACCTGCTCGTCTACGGGTTCATGAACACCGGCGCGTTCCTCTTCGTCGCGATGGCGGAGCGGTGGGGCGTCGGCCGCACCTTCGCGGACTACGCGGGGCTCTGGCGGCGCGCGCCGGTCGCCTCCGTCGCGATGGCCGTGTTCATGTTTTCGCTGGCGGGGCTCCCGCCGTTCGCCGGGTTCTTCTCGAAGTACTTCCTGTTTCAGGCGGCCATCGACAACGGCTTCCTGTGGCTCGCCGGGCTCGGCGCGATAAACAGCGTCGTGTCGCTGTACTACTACAGCCGGGTCGTGAAGGCGCTGTTCCTGGACGACCCCGCGTCGCCGAGCGCGCTCGACGCGATCGACGTGCGGCCGACGGCGCTGTACGCCGCGGTCATCTTCGCGGCGGTCGCGACGGTGCTGCTCCTGCCCGGCTTCGGGCCCGTCATCGAGACGGCCGAAGCGGCGGCCTCCGCGCTGTTCTGACCGGCGGCTCCGCAGCGCTGAGCGGTCCGTTCCGCCGGTCGATTTCTGTTTCCGCTGTTCTCCGCGTCACCACTCACCGCGCCCCGGAGGGCGGTTTCGGTCGCCGAACCCCGCACCGCCGACCACAGATACTCATTCGTTCGCCCCGTTACTGTGTTCGTGTCCCGGAGCCACACCTATCGGTGTCTGAACTGCCTCGACGCCACCGTCACGCGCACCTTCGACACGTCGCACTTGTCCCGGACCTGTCCGGACTGCGGCTCGTTCGAGCGGTTCGCGAACGAGGCGGTGATCGAGCGGTTCGAGTCGCTGGAGGCGTCGCCGCCGGCGGAGTTCGACTGGGACCGACTGGAGCGGCGGGAGAAGCTGCTCGTCGCCGAGCGCCTCGCTCGCACGGACAAGACGCTCGCGGACTTCGACGTGGCGGTCGACGAGGAGGCGGCGGAGGGACGAACGACACCCGAGCCGGGCGACGCGTAGCTACCGCGCGTACAACTTTTCGCCGAGGAGGTCGGCGAGTCCGACGCCGTCGCCGGGCGTGATCGCCACGTAGGGGCGGTCGATAGGACCGAACACGTCGACGACGCGGCCGACCGTCGAGAGCGACTCGTCGACGATGCTCGCGCCGATCCGGGGCGGATCGTCGCCGGCGTCGCCGCGGGCGATCGCGAGTCCGCCGGCCGTGCGGACGACGGTGCCGACGCGCCGCACGGTTACTCCCGGAGCACGCCGAGGTACGCGGCGATCGCCTGAACGAGGTCGTTTTTCGCGGTGTCTTCGGTGCCTTTGACGACGACGGAGCCCCGTGGCTCGAACTCCCGGGAATACGTCGCGTCGCGCTCGACGACCGCGTCGTAGCCCACCTGCTGGACGGCTTTCGCTATCTCGTCGACGGTCGGCGCTTCGACCGCCAGATCCGTCGGGACGCGGCGCCCCTCGGACCGCGACAGCTCGGCGTCGAAGTATGCGGGGTAGACGACGTTCTCGACCATACCGGATACCTTCGCGCGCGGCGTAAGGTCGTTTCGGACCGCCGCCGGGCGCGTTCAGGGGACCCGGAACTCGAAGCGCGCCCCGCCGTCCTCGGCGGCGAGCGCGTGCGCGCTCCAGCCGTGGGCCTCGGCGATGCGCTCGCTGATGGCGAGTCCCAGTCCCGTCCCCGACTCGTCGGTCGTGAACCCGCTCTCGAACACATTGTCGGCGTCGTCCGGGAGCCCGCTCCCGTCGTCTTCGACGTAGAAGCCGTCGGCCGCGGTCCCGTCGTCGCGACGCGTCAGCGCTCCGACGCGGACCGAGAGCGGCTCGTCGGGGGAGTCGCGGCCGTGGTCCGCGCTGTTCCGGTAGACGTTCTCAAGCAGCTCGCAGAGCCGCGTCCGGTTCGCGTCCAGCGTCGCGTCCGTCTCGACGTCGAGGGTCGCGTTCGCCATGTCGACGCACTCCCACGCCTCGCGCGCGACGTCCACCACCGAGACGGACTCGGTCTCTCCCACCGAGCGTCCCTCCCGGGCCAGCGACAGGAGGTCCGCGACGAGTTCGTCCATCCGCCCGAGCGCGTCCGCGGCCTTCTCTAGGGGCGCCGTGTCGTCCGTCTCGCGGGCGAGGTCGACGTACCCCTCCGCGACCGACAGCGGATTCCGGAGGTCGTGCGAGACGATGGACGCGAACTCGTCGAGTCGCTCGTTCTGCCGCCGGAGAGTCTCCTCGCGCTCCCGTCGGTCGGTGACGTCGGTGTAGATGGCGTATCCGGCCGCGTTGGCGGCGTCGAGGTGGATCGGAATGACGTGGAGGATGAAGTGACGCGGCCCCTCCGCGGTGGTCCGGGTCACCTCCCGGCGGACGTTCTCGCCGCACTGTAAGCGCTCGTTGAGGTCGTCGGCCTCCGACTCGGCGTCGGGGGGGACTATGTACTCGTCGATGGACTCGCCGAGCACGGTCTCGGCCTCGTAGCCGAACGTCGCCTCGAACGCGTCGTTCACCTGTCGGGCGATCGGCTCGCCGTCGACGTAGTCGTAGGCGACGGCGGGGTCCGGTACGTTCGTGAACAGCGCGAGCAGCCTGTCGCGTTCGGTCCGGAGCGCCTCCGTGACCCCGATCCGGTCGAGCGTCTCTTCGAGGTGGGAGGCGAGCAGCTCCGCCAGCCGGCGGTCGGCGTCGTCGAACGCGTCGCCGTCGTCGACTCCGTCGGCGGCGAGCTGGAAGACGACGTCGTCGCCCACGGGAACGGTGAGCAGCGTACCGAACTGGCCCTCTGGGTTCGGGTTCGGGGCGATCGACGCGTCGCCCGTCTGGACGGTCCTGCCGGCCACGCCGGCGCCGACGCGGACCCGGTTACAGTCCTCGACGGGCGTCCCGCTGGAGGCGACCACGGGCTCGACCCACTCGCCGTCCCGAACGGCGACGACGGCGTGATACTCCGGAAACACCTGCTCGGTGACGGCGATGGCCGCCCGGTACGCCTCGTCGACCGACCTGACGGCGGCGAGCTCCGCCATCCCGGCGTTGAGCTGTTCGATTCGCGACGGGGTCCGGGTCGGCTTCGCCCGGACGGTCGACCGTTGATCCCGGGCGAGCAGCCACGAGACCGTCTCCGAGAGCGCCTCGGGCGTTCCGGCGACCGCGTCGACGAGCGGGTCCGTCGCGGTCCGGCCCGTCGGATCGTCGACGTACGCGATCACGTACTCGACGGCCTCGGCCGAGCGGACCCGGTCGAGCCCCGCCTCGTCGGTGACGGCCGCCACGTCGACCTCCGCGAGGCGCTCCTCGTCGACGTCGGCGGGAGCTGTCGCGTGGGTCTCGACCGCGACCGGTCCGTCGTCGCCGCGGTTCTCTGGGTCGGCCCCCGACTCGACCTCGTCGGTGAGTCGGGGGTCGTCTGCGAGCACGAGAACGGACGCGCGCTCACCCAACGCAGGAGTCACAATTGTACGAATTAGTATACGCCGAGAGCATAAAACTTCGTACCGATCTCCGCAGTCGGGCGGTTCCGGCCGTCCCGCGCTCCGCCCTCCTCGCCGGCGACGAGCGACCCCGGAACCCTTTTGGAGCAACACGGGCCACGTTCGTGTAATGAGCGATCTCGAAGCGGAGTACCGTCTCGACTACTTCGAGGAGGAGGGGTTCGAGCGCAAGGAGTGTCCCTCCTGTGGCGCGCACTTCTGGACCCGCGACGGCGACCGCGACCTGTGCGGCGAGCCGCCCTGCGAGGACTACAGCTTCATCGACGACCCGGGCTTCCCGGAGGCGCACTCGCTGTCGGAGATGCGCGAGGCGTTCCTCTCCTTCTTCGAAGACAACGGCCACGAGCGGATCGACCCGTACCCGGTCGCCGCGAACCGCTGGCGCGACGACGTGCTCCTGACGCAGGCGTCGATCTACGACTTCCAGCCGCTCGTCACCTCGGGACAGACGCCCCCGCCGGCGAACCCGCTGACCATCTCGCAGCCCTGTATCCGGATGCAGGACATCGACAACGTCGGCAAGACGGGCCGGCACACGATGGCGTTCGAGATGATGGCCCACCACGCGTTCAACACGCGCGAGGAGGTCGACGAGGACGAGTACGCCTACCACGGCGAGGTGTACTGGAAAGACGAGACGGTCCGGTACTGCGACGAGCTGTTCGAGAGTCTCGGCGCCGACCTCGAAGAGATCACCTACATCGAGGACCCGTGGGTCGGCGGCGGTAACGCCGGCCCCGCCATCGAGGTCATCTACAAGGGCGCCGAGCTGGCGACGCTCGTCTTCATGTGTATGGAGCGGGACCCCGACGGCGACTACGAGATGAAAGACGGGAACTCGTACTCGTTCATGGACACGTACATCGTCGACACCGGGTACGGGTTAGAGCGGTGGACGTGGATGAGCCAGGGGACCGCGACCGTGTACGAGGCCGTCTACCCCGACGCGATCGACTTCCTGAAAGACAACGCCGGTGTCGAGCACACCGAGGCCGAACGCGAGATCGTCCACCGCGCCGCCAAGCTCTCCGGCCGGCTCGACATCGACGACGTCGACGACGTGGAGGCCGCCCGCGGCGAGATCGCAGACCGGCTCGACGTGGACGTCGACCGACTGCGCGAGCTGGTGGAACCGCTCGAAGCGATCTACGCGATCGCCGACCACTCGCGGACGCTCGCGTACATGTTCGGCGACGAGATCGTCCCGTCGAACGTCGGCACGGGCTACCTCGCCCGGATGGTGCTCCGCCGGATGAAGCGCCTCGTCGACGAGGTCGGCGTCGACGCGCCGCTCGACGAGCTGGTCGACATGCAGGCCGAGCGGCTCGGCTACGAGAACCGCGACACGATCCGCGAGATCGTCCGCAGCGAGGAGCGGAAGTACGAGCGGACGCTGGAGCGCGGCGCCCGCAAGGTCGAACATCTCGCCGACGAGTACGCCGGCACCGGTGAGCCGATCCCGACGGGGGAGCTACTGGAGCTGTACGACTCCCACGGGATCCAGCCCGACATGGTCGCCGACATCGCCGACGAGCGCGGCGCGACCGTCGACGTGCCCGACGACTTCTACGCGCTCGTCGCCGACCGACACGAGGAGGGCGACGCCGCGGGAGAGAGCGACGAGCGCGACGAGCGGCTCGCCGACCTCCCCGAGACGGAGAAGCTGTTCTACGACGACCAGGGACGCACGGAGTTCGAGGCGGTCGTCCTCGACGTGCTGGAGGCCGAGGGCGGGTACGACGTGGTGCTGGACCAGACGATGTTCTACCCCGAGGGCGGCGGTCAGCCGGCCGACCGCGGCCACCTCACGGTCGGAGAGACCACCGTCGACGTCGACGACGTTCAGGAGGTCGACGGGGTCGTGCTCCACCGCACGGACGCGGACCCCGGCAAAGGCGAGTTCGTCACGGGGCAGGTGGACGGCGACCGCCGCGACCGACTGCGCGCGCACCACACCGCGACGCACCTGATCGGTCACGCCGCCCGCAAGGTGCTCGGCGACCACGTCCGGCAGGCTGGCGCCCAGAAGGGAACCGACTCGGCGCGGCTCGACGTGCGCCACTTCGAGCGCATCGACCGCGAGGACGTGAAGGCGATCGAGCGCGTCGCGAACGAGTTGGTCCGCGACGACGTCCCCGTCCGCCAAGAGTGGCCCGACCGCAACGAGGCGGAGGCCGAGCACGGCTTCGACCTGTACCAGGGCGGCGTCCCGCCGGGAACGAACGTCCGGCTGATCCACGTCGGCGACGCCGACGTCCAGGCCTGCGCCGGCACGCACGTCGCCCGCACCGGCGAAATCGGCGCCGTGAAAGTGCTGAAGACGGAGCCGGTACAGGACGGCGTCGAGCGCATCGTCTTCGCGGCCGGGGCCGCGGCGGTGGAGGCGACCCAGCGCACCGAGGACGCGCTGTACGACGCGGCCGAGGTCCTGGACGTGGACCCGCTCGACGTGCCGGACACCGCCGAGCGCTTCTTCGAGGAGTGGAAGGCCCGCGGTAAGGAGATCGAGTCGCTCAAAGAGGAGCTCGCGGCCGCGCGGGCCGCCGGCGGCGCCGACGCCGAGGCGGTCGAGGTCGCCGGGACGACAGCGGTGATCCAGCGGCTCGACGGCGACGCCGACGAACTGCGCGCGACCGCGAACGCCCACGTCGACGACGGGAAAGTCGCGGTGATCGGCAGCGGCGCTGACGGCTCCGCGAGCTTCGTCGTCGGCGTCCCCGATTGCGTCGACGTGAACGCGGGGCAGGTCGTCTCGGAGCTCGCCAGGCGCGTCGGCGGTGGCGGCGGCGGGCCGCCGGACTTCGCGCAGGGCGGCGGCCCGGACGCGGACGCCTTAGACGACGCCCTCGACGCGGCGCCGGACGTCCTCCGCAGCCTTCAGGAGGCCTGAACGCGCCCAGTTCGCCACTATGCCGCACGCGACCAACGCCGGGACCGAGATCCGGTACGAGGTGGACGCCCCCGACGCCGGCGACGGCGACGAGGCGGTGGTGTTCTGCGGCGACGTCGGGCTCGGCGCCTGGCAGTTCGGCTGGCAGCACGCGGCGCTCGCCGGTCCACACACCGTGATCACCCCGGAGACGCGCGGTGTCGGGCGGTCCGACGCCCCGCCCGGCCCGTACGCGGTCGGGGAGCTCGCGGCCGACGTGGACGCGGTGTGTGCCGCCGAGGGGATCCGAAACGCTCACCTCGTCGGCTACGGGCTCGGCGGGATGGTCGCGCTGACGGCCGCGGCGAGTTCCTCGCGGCCGGCGAGCGTCGCGCTCGTCGGGACGCCGCCCGCGGGGGACGCCTACAACCCCGACGGCGTCTGGGCCCCCCCGGCCGATCCGGCCGCCGTCGAGGGGTCGCTGAACGGCCTCCTCTCGCTCGACTTCCGTGAGGCCCATCCCGACGCGCTCTCGCGGATCGCGGAGTGGCGCCTCGCGGAGGACGCCGACCGCGAGACGTACGAGGCGCACCGCGCCGCGATCGAGGGGTTCGACCTCGCCGGTCGCCTCCACGAGATCACCACGCCCGCGCTCGTCGTCCACGGCACCGACGACACGGTCTGTCCGGCCACGGCCGGGGAGACGCTCGCGGAGGGGCTCCCCCGTGGGGAGTTCCACGGGATCGACGGGGCGCGCCACCTCGTCGGAGTCGAGGCGTCGGCCGCGGTCAACGACCTCCTCGTCGGCTGGCTCGCCGAACACGCGGCCGGCCGGTTCGAGTAGGCGCGGCGTTCGGGGCCGCGCGACGCCCGCGTCCGCGTCGTCGGCCGGGGCGTCCGGCGTCGCAACCGTTTTGTGACTCTCGCCGAACTCTTCGCCTGATGACTCGCCTCCGGTTCGCCCTGCTGAACGCCGCCCACGACGGTGCGAACACCCGGCGGAACTTCCGCAGAGAGCTCGACGCCGACCTCGTCGAGTTCGACGCCGTCGCGGGAGACCTCCCCGATCACACCGAGTTCGACGGCGTCGTGGTGACCGGGTCGCGCTCGTCGGTCTACTGGGACGAGGCGTGGATCCCGCCGCTCGTCGACTACGTCGCCGAGGCCGCCGACGCCGGCGTCCCCGTCCTCGGCGTCTGTTACGGTCACCAGGTGCTCGCGGAGGCGCTCGGCGGCCGCGTCGCGGGCATGGACGGGTTCGAGATCGGCTACAACGAGATCCGCCGACCTCGCGACGACCCGCTGTTCGAGGGGATCGACGAGACGTTCACCGCCTTCACCACCCACGGCGACGCAGTCGTCGAACTCCCGCCGTCAGCGACGCTGCTCGCGGAGAACGACCGCGGCGTCCACGCGTTCCGCGACGGCCACTGCTGGGGGGTCCAGTTCCACCCGGAGTACGACATCGACACGGCCCGCGACGTGACCGACGGTAAGCGGGATCAGATCGGTGACGCCCGCGTGGACGGCGTCCTCGAGTCGATCACGCCCGACGCCTACGACGCCGCCTGCGAGGCGAAGCAACTGTTCGAGAACTTCACCGGTTACGCCGAGCGGTTGGCGGCCGAGCGGGCGGAGCGGGCGGCCGCGGACGACTGAGCGGGTCGACCGGTTCGACGGAGGCGCGACCGCCGCGCCGCTCGACCGCCACGACCGACGCGACGACTGACCGGCGCGATTCCACGCCGTCCGCCCGCGGCCCCCGGTCGAACACCCTTATACGGTTCCCGTCCCGAACTCGGGTATGAACGTAGTACCGGACACGAGCGCGGTCGTCGACGGCCGCGTGTCCGAACGCGTCGCGGACGGGACCTACGAGTCGGTCACCGTGTTCGTCCCGGAGGCGGTCGTCGGCGAGTTGGAGTCGCAGGCGAACGACGGGCTCGAATCCGGCTGGGACGGGCTCAGCGAACTCAAGCGGCTCGCGGACTACGCCGACGACGGGACGATCGAGCTGCGGTACGTCGGCGAGCGCGCGAGCGGCGACGCCCGCTCGAACGCACACGAGGGCGACGTGGACGCGCTGATCCGCGACCTCGCCGCCGACCACGACGCGACGCTCCTCTCCAGCGACGTGGTTCAGGCCGAGGTGGCCCGCGCGAAGGGGCTCGACGTCGAGTACGTCGAGCCCGTCGCCCGCGGCGTCGTCGACGAGCTGCCGATACAGGACTTTTTCACCGACGAGACGATGTCAGTCCACCTCAAGACGGGGACCGTCCCGAAGGCGAAGCGCGGGGCGCTCGGCGAGATGCGCTACGTCGAGATCGCGGATGACCCCACCGACGAGGCGCAGCTACGGGAGTGGGCGAACTCGATCGTCGACCTGGCCCGCCAGTCGAGCGAGGGGTTCATCGAGCTCTCTGACGATGGGATGGACATCGTCCAGTTCCGCAACTACCGGATCGCGGTGGCGCGCCCGCCGTTCGCCGACGGCGTCGAGATCACCGCCGTCCGTCCCATCGCGAAGACGGACCTCGACGACTACGAGTTCGCCGACGAGCTCCGCGACCGGTTCGCGGAGCGGAAACGCGGTGTCCTCATCTCGGGCTCGCCCGGCGCCGGGAAGTCGACGTTCGCGCAGGCGGTCGCGGAGTTCCTGAACGACAGCGACTACGCGGTGAAGACGATGGAGAAGCCCCGAGACCTCCAAGTCGGTCCCGAGATCACGCAGTACGGCGCGCTCGGCGGCGAGATGGAGAACACCGCCGACTCTCTCCTCCTCGTCCGGCCGGACTACACCATCTACGACGAGGTCCGGAAGACGAACGACTTCGAGGTGTTCTCCGACATGCGTATGGCTGGCGTCGGCATGGTCGGCGTCGTCCACGCCTCCCGCGCCATCGACGCGCTCCAGCGGCTCGTCGGCCGCGTCGAACTCGGGATGATCCCGCAGATCGTCGACACCGTCGTCTACATCGAGGCCGGCGAGGTCCACACGGTCTACGACGTGACGACGGAAGTGAAGGTGCCGGCGGGGCTCACCGCCGAGGACCTCGCCCGTCCGGTCATTCAGGTGTCGAACTTCGAGACCGGTCGGCCGGAGTACGAGATATACACGTTCAACCGGCAGGTCGTCACCGTCCCGCTCGACGAGGACGGCGGCGAGGCGGGGAGCGAGACGGGCGTCGGCCGCATCGCGAAAAAGGAGATCGAACGCGAGATCCGCTCGGTCGCGCACGGCCACGTCGAGGTGGAGCTGAACGGCGACGACGAGGCGGTCGTCTACGTCACCGAGGGCGACATCGGCACGGTGATCGGGAAGGGCGGCGGCCGCATCGCCGACATCGAGAACCGCCTCGGGATCGACATCGACGTCCGCACACACGACGAGAAGCCCGGCGGGTCCGGCGCCGGTCCCGCCGGCGGCCCCGAGAACGGGCACGGCGACGGGCAGGTCGGCGCCGAGCGCGGGACGGTGGTCGCGCCGGAGATCACCTCGCGTCACGTCGTCATCGACGTCGACGACGAGGTCGGCGAGACGGTCGAAGTGCGCGCGGACGGCGAGTACCTCTTCACTGCCACGGTCGGGCGCGGCGGTGAGGTTCAGGTCTCGCGCGGCTCGGCCATCGCCGAGGAACTGGAGGACGCGATCGACCGGAACCGGACCGTGACGGTCGTCCCGGCGCGGTGAATCCCGCAACCGGCCGTTCGGGTCGGACGTAGCCGCCCGACGGCCGTCCGATCGCCCCGCTGGCTGGCGATCGCATCCACGCCAGACGTTTTCGCTCGCTGTCACGTCGTCGTTCGACGCGGCCACATACCACGATTGTCGTAACGTATCCCTCCTGAAAGATAACGCTTTTTTGACGGCCTAGATAACTCGGGGTATGGCTGATGAGTTAAAACGCGGGCTCGAGGGCGTCCTCGTCGCGGAGTCAGATCTGAGCTACGTCGACGGCGAGGTCGGGAAGCTCGTGTATCGCGGGTACGACATCGAAGACCTGGCGCGGGGCGCGAGCTACGAGGAGGTGCTGTACCTCCTGTGGCACGGCTCGCTCCCCAC
Organism: Halorubrum sp. SD683; assembly: GCF_002135045.1. NCBI lineage: Archaea > Methanobacteriati > Methanobacteriota > Halobacteria > Halobacteriales > Haloferacaceae > Halorubrum > Halorubrum sp. SD683. Next base: position 9,114 of record NZ_NEWJ01000035.1, on the reverse strand, counting down.
CGCCGCGGAGCTCGACGCGTTCGCCGCCGACCTCGCGGCGGAGCGCGAGGTTGACGACGACGTCATCGAGACGGTCCGCGCGCTCGCGGACGCCGGCGAGCGTCCGATGGCCGCGCTCCGGACCGCGACGTCGATGCTGTCGGCGTACGACCCGGACGACGAGGCCGACGCCGGTGAGGCCACGCTTCGTCAGGGACGACGGATCACGGCGAAGATCCCGACGGTCCTCGCCGCGTTCGAGCGCGTCCGTCAGGGCGAGGAGCCGGTCGCCCCCGACCCGGACCTCTCGCACGCCGGGAACTTCCTCTACATGCTGACCGGGACCGAGCCGGACGACGTGAGCGAGGAGACGTTCGACATGGCGCTCACGCTCCACGCCGACCACGGGCTCAACGCCTCCACGTTCACCGCGATGGTGATCGGGTCGACGATGGCGGACGTTTACTCCGGCGTCACCGGGGGTATCGGCGCGCTCTCCGGTCCGCTCCACGGCGGCGCGAACCAAGACGTGATGGAGGTGCTCCACGAGGTGGACGCCTCCTCGAAGGACCCCGTCCAGTGGGTGAAAGACGCCCGGGACGACGGACGGCGCGTCCCCGGCTTCGGGCACCGCGTCTACAAGGTGAAAGACCCCCGCGCGAACATCCTCGAGGAGAAGCTCCGCGACCTCGCCGAGTCGTCGGGCGACACCAAGTGGCTGGACTACACCACCGCCATCGAGGAGTACCTCACCGAACAGGGGCTCGTCGAGGAGGGGATCGCCCCGAACGTCGACTTCTACTCCGGCTCCGTCTACGACTCGCTCGGCATCCCCGTCGACATGTACACGCCCATCTTCGCGATGAGCCGCGTCGGCGGCTGGATCGCGCACGTCGCCGAGTATCAAGAGGACAACCGCCTCATCCGTCCGCGCGCCCGGTACACCGGTCCGGAAGACAGCGAGTTCGTTCCCCTCGACGAACGGTAACGGTCGCGGCCGCCGCCCACCCGCCTTCTCCGAACGGTTCTTCAAACGTCGCGACGCGTCACCCGCCCGCAGAATGTGTGCGCCCGCGACCGGTCGGCCCGGCTCCTCAGATACCGAACCGCTCGCGGGCGTACTTCGCGAGCAGCGGGACGTCGTCGAGGTGAAGCAGCCGCGCCATCCCCGCCTTCTCGCCGCGGTTCGCCTTCGCCAAGATGTCGTCGTCGGTCTCTTGGAGATCGCGCATCAACCGGTCGTACCGCTCGTTGGGTGCGAGGTACAGCAACTCCGTGAGCGTCAGTCGCGACTCCGCGCGCGGCGCCACGTCTCGGTGCCAGAGCGTCTCGTACACCGCGAGGCTCTCCGCGTCGATTCGCCGCTCCGAGTCGGTGAGACAGCGGTCGACGGTCGCCGCGGCGGCGCGGGCCGACTTCATGCCCTTGTGGATCCCTTCTCCCCACAGCGGGTCGATGCTCGGCACTGTGTCGCCGACGGCGAGGAACCGGTCGGTGTACATCTGCTCCGGGCGCTGAATGTGCGCGGAGCCGCGGTGGACCGTCTCGTCGATCTGTTCCGCCTCGGCGAACCGCGGGTCGCGGTCGATCCAGTCGTCGAGGTACCCGTCGACGGTCTTCCCCGCCTCGGCGAACTCGCGGTGGCGGTCGTTCTGGATGTAACAGATGCCGACCTTCGCGGTGTCCTCGCCGGTCGCGAAGATCCACGAGTAGCCGCCGGGCGCGATGTTGTGGTCCAAGCGGAGCATCATCGCCCGCCGGAGGTCCGCGTAGTCCGGGTGGTTCATCTCGACGCCCTCCATCTCGTACTCGATACCGATGGCTTGGTTCTCGCGTTCGAGGTCGACCACGTCGAGCGCGCTGGCGATCGGTGCGGCCGGACCGGTAGCGTCGATCACGATGTCGGCGTACACCGCTTCGTCGCCGTTGTACCGCACCCCCTCGATGACGCCGTCGTCGTCGAGGATCGGCCGCGAGACCCGCGCGTCGAAGCGGTACTCCGCGCCGTTGTCGCGACCGTCGGCGACGAGGAACTGCTTGAACTCCGCGAACTCCAACACCGCGCCCGGCTGGTAGCTCTCATAGTACTCGTTGGGCGACTCCAGCACGACGTCGTCGGTGTACGACATCACGACGTCGTCGGGGATTCCGAAAGAGGACATCATCGACGGGAACGTGCCCGCCGTCGACTTGTTGCTCTGTCGCGGGAACTCGTCTTCCGACTCCGTCTCTAAGACGACGACGTCGTAGTCGCGCGTCGCCAGGTCACGGGCGCACTGCGCGCCCGCCGGACCGGCGCCGGCGATGGCGACGTCGTAGCGGTCAACCATACACGACGGTTACGGACCCACCTAATTAGGCTTGCTGAAACCCACCGGAAAATACGCGCGAACCCCCTCGTTCGCCCGGTTTTGGCCGTCGAGAGAGGTCGGAATTACCGGGGTCTCATCCGGCGGTCGGACGCAGACCCGGCCCCCGAAACGGGCGTCGGATCGGGTCCGCCCGCCGGGACCGCGGCGCGGTTCAGTAGAACTCGCGGACGAGGTCGGTCGCGCCCTCGGGGGCGCCGTCCGGAAGCACCGACATGTCCTCGTCGACGCCGTGCTGCTCGTGGTACGGCACCGACGACTCGTCCTTGTAGATGACGCCCTGGTGTTCCTTCTCGTTGTCGAGGATCACGTCCTTCGCCGCCTCGCGGTCGGTCGGGTCGTGGTCCGCCTCCTTCAGGTCGACCAGCGAGTCGCGGAAGTAGTCGTACGTGTCGACGTCGTTGAAGGTGACGCAGGGGGAGTAGACGTTGACGAAGCCGAACCCGTCGTGCTCGATGGCCTCCTGGATGATCTCTTGGTGGCGGAGCGCGTCCGAGGAGAACGACTGCGCGATGAACGTCGCGCCGGAGGCGAGCGCCAGCGCGTGGGGGTTCACCGGCGGCTGTTTGGGCCCGTCGGGGCTCGTCGACGTCTCGAAGTCCTCGCGGGAGGTCGGCGACGCTTGGCCCTTCGTCAGCCCGTAGATGCGGTTGTCCATCACGACGTACGTCATGTCGACGTTGCGCCGGACGGCGTGGACGAAGTGGCCCGCGCCGATGGAGTAGCCGTCGCCGTCGCCGCCGGCCACCATCACCTCGATGTCGGGCCGCGCCATCTTGACGCCGGTGCCGACGGGGAGCGCGCGCCCGTGAACCCCGTGGAGCGCGTAGCTGTGCATGTACGTGCCGATCTTGCCGGAACAGCCGATGCCGGCGACGACGAAGGTGTTGTCGGGGTCGTTGCCCGTCTCCGCGAGGGCCTTCATCATCCCGTTCATCGTCCCGAAGTCGCCGCACCCCGGGCACCACGTCGGCTGCTTGTCGGACTTGAAATCGGTGAATCGAATGTCTGAGCTCATTGGTTACGCCTCCACCCCCGCTTCGAGGGTCGACTTGATCTCCGCTGCGAGTTCGTCGGCCTTGAACCGCACGCCGTTGTACTTGTTCACGCGGTCGACGCGTTCGAGCACGTCGTGTTCGACGAGGTCCGCGAACTGGCCCTGCTCGTTACACTCGACGACGACCGTCGTCTCGGCGGCCGCCACGTCTTCCGCGAGGTCCGGCCGCGGGAAGATGTACGGGACCGAGAGGACCCGCACGTCCAGTCCGTCCTCGTCGAGGAACTCCACTGCCTCGGCGAGCGCGCCCTCGTTCGACCCCCACGTGATGACGAGGGTGTCCGCGTCCTCGTCACCGAACTCGCGCGGGCTCCAGTCCTCGCGCTCGCGGGCGGTCTCGACCTTGCGGTTGCGCTTGTCGACCTGCTCGACGCGCATCTCCGTGTCCTCTGTCCGGCGGCCCTGCTCGTCGTGTTCGAGGCCGGTGGACATGTGCGCGCCGTCGGCCGTACCGGGGAACGCCCGCGGCGAGACCCCGTCATCGGTGATCTCGTGGGGCTGGAAGCCGCCCGACTCGCTCATGTGGTCGTCGATCGCCGTCTCGTCGACGATCTTGCCGCGATCGATCTCCACCTCGTCCATGTCGAACGTCTCCGGGGAGAACGTCTGCTCGGTGACCGCCATCGAGAGGTCGGCGGTGAGGTAGACAGGGAGCTGGTACTTCTCGGCGAGGTTGAACGCCTCGACGGTCTTCCAGAAGCACTCCGAGATGGTGGTCGGCGCGAGGACGAACCGCGGCACCTCGCCGTGGCCGCCGTACAACATCTGGTTCAGGTCGCCCTGCTCCTGTTTCGTCGGCATCCCCGTCGAGGGGCCCGAGCGCATCACGTTACAGATGACGAGCGGCGTCTCCGAGGTGGCGATGAGCCCGAACGTCTCGGTCATCAGGTCGATCCCCGGCCCGGAGGTCGCGGTCATCGCGCGGGCGCCGCCGCGGGCCGCGCCCAGCGCCATGTTGATCGCGGAGAGCTCGTCTTCCGCCTGGACGACGTGGCCGCCGTACCGCTCGATGCGGCCGGTGAGATACGTCATCACGTCGGTCGCGGGCGTGATCGGGTAGCCGGCGTAGAAGCGGCAGCCGGCCGCGATGGCGCCCATGCCGATCGCTTCGTCGCCGTTGAGGAGGACGTAGTCCTCGTCGGTGGTCTCCAGCGAGTAGTCGAACTCGTGGTCGTACTCGTCGGCGACGTACGACTGGCCCGCGCGGGCCGCCTCCTTGTTGTTGTCGACGAGCTTCTGGCCCTTGTCCTTGAACCGCTTCTCCAGCGCCGAGTCGAGGTTCTCGATGGGGAACTCGGCCACCTCGCAGGCCGCGCCGAGCGCGACGACGTTCCGCATAATCGCGCCGCCGGCCTCCTCGGCCAGGCTCTTTAGCGGCACGTCGAGGCCGATCATCCCCTCGGGGATCTCGACGTCCTGCATCGTCGTCCGTTCGCCGTCGTAGATGATCACCGACCCCTCGTGGAGCTCGTCGAGGTTCTCCTCGATCGTCCGGGGGGTCAACGCGATGAGCACGTCGAGTCGGTCAACGACGCTCTGTACCTTGTCGACGGAGGTCCGCACCTTGTAGGCGGTGTAGCCGCCCCGTATCCGAGATGCGAAGTCCTTCGACGTGAACACGTGTCGACCCGCGCGGGAAAGCGCCTGTGCGAAGATCTTCCCCGTCGAGTCGATGCCGTCGCCGGCCTCTCCGCCGACAGCCCAGTTGAAATCCGCAGCCATGTGCTATGGGCAAGGTTCCGGCGGACTCATCAAAAGGCTTCTGGAAGGAGCCACCGAGGTGTATCTGGACGTACGTCTTCGATATCGCGAATATTGTCAGCTTTGGGCTCTATATACCTTGTAATAACGCACATAATTGGATGTTCGTTCACCAAAATCATCACGATCGACCCTTCGCGTCGGACCCGTTTTCGACGTTTGACGAACTGCGTCGGCCCCTATCGCGGCGGACTTGTTCACGACGAGGTAGGCCAAGGCGTCGGGTATCCCCGCATCTGGCGTCCATGTGTCGGGTCGTCCCCACGCCGAGGCGGTCGGCTCTGCGGGCCGGTCACCGCAGCGGGGATCTGGGCCTCCCGTCCGAACCGGTTTCGACATGGGCAGGACCGACGGCGACGGGAAGGCGTTTGTGTCTGCCCCGCCGATCCGACGTATGGACACGACAGCGACGGTCGAGTCGGTGGAGCCGGTCGGCTCCGACACGTACGCCCTCCGCTTCCGCGCCCCCGAGGGGTTCGCCGCCGAACCCGGACAGTTCGTGAAGCTCGGCACCGAGATCGACGGCGAGTCGGTCGCGCGGTTCTACACCCTCTCGTCGCCCCGCGTCGGCGAGACGTTCGAGGTCACGGTCGGTATCGATCCCGACGAGGGCGGCGAGTTCTCGGCGTTCCTCTCCGGCGCCGAGGCGGGCACCGAGATGACGCTCTCCGGCCCCTTCGGCGACCAGCACTACGACGGCGAGCCACGCGCGGTCGTGATCGCGGGCGGCCCCGGGGTCGGCCCCGCGGTCGCCATCGCCGAGCGCGCGCTCGACGAGGACGCCGAGGCCGCCGTCGTCTACCGCGACGACGACGTGGCCCACGCCGACCGGATCGACGCCCTCCGCGAGCGCGGCGCCGCGGTCAGGCTGCTCGACGGCGATGCCCCCCTGACCGACGCCGTCGCCGACGTCCTCACCGGCGCCGACGGCGGGACCGTGTTCGTCTACGGGTTCGCCGACCTCGTCGCCGACGCGGAGGCCGCCATCGAGGCGGCGGGCGGCGACGCGGACGCCGCGAAGGTCGAGAACTTCGGGTAGGCGCGGCCGCAGGCCGGGCCGTCCGCGCTCGCGTCGGCGCCTCGGCCGATATTCGCGGCGTCGCCGGCCGGCGCCGCCACGCTTTACACACCTCCCCCGCGAGGACCGGGTATGGACTACCGACGGCTCGGGAACACCGGGCTCAGCGTCTCGGAGCTCTGCTTCGGCACGTGGCGGTTCGGGCGCGAGACGAACGGCGTCGTGGAGACGGGTCGCGAGGAGTCACACGAGCTCCTCGACGCGGCCGCGGACCGCGGGATCAACTTCATCGACACGGCCAACGTCTACGGGACGCCGAACGGGAAAAGCGAGACGTACATCGGCGAGTGGCTCGCGGAGCGGGACCGCGAGGACTACGTGATTGCCTCGAAGGTGTACTTCCCATTCGACGGGCGCGGCGAGCCCGGACCCAACGACTCCGGGCTCGGCCGGAAACACATCCGCGCGCAGATCGAGGGGACCCTCGACCGGCTCGGCACGGACTACCTCGATATCTACTACATCCACCGCTGGGACGAGGACACCCCCATCGAGGAGACGATGCGCGCGCTCGACGAGCTGGTCGCCGAGGGAAAGGTCCACCACCTCGGCGCGTCGACGATGGCGGCGTGGCAACTGACGAAGGCGCAGTGGATCGCCGACGTCAACGGGTACGCGGGCTTCGACGTGGTCCAGCCACTCCACCACGCGGGCTACTACGAGGACGTGAAGGAGTACCTCGACGTCTGTATCGACCAACACCTCGCGGTCTGCCCGTACTCTCCGCTCGCGGGCGGGTTCCTCACCGGGAAGTACGAGCGCGCCGACCTGGACGACCCCGAGCAGGTGATCGCGCCCGACGGCTCCCGGGCGAGCTTCGACGACCGGTTCGAGCGCTTCTATCTCTCCGAGCGCGGCTGGAAGGTGCTCGACGCGGTCCGCGATGTGGCCGACGAGTGCGACGCGACGCCCGCGCAGGTCGCGCTTGCGTGGCTCTCCGGCTGGGACGAGTTTACCTGCGTCCCCATCGTCGGCGCGCGGACGGTCGATCAGCTCGACGAGAACGTCGCGGCGGCCGACCTCCACCTCTCCGACGAGCAGTGGGACCGGATCATGGACGCGCGCTACGACCCGGACGGGAACCGCTGGGGCCACTGAGCAGTCGCCTCCCGGCCACAAGCGGCCGCTACTCGTCGAAGTCCGGCAGGTCGTCTGGCGCCTCGAAGTCGGCCTCCCAGTCGATGTACCCCTCCTTGAGCGTCTCGCAGACGATCTGCCCGAGCTCCGTGAGCCCCGCGTTGATCGCGGAGACGGTCCCCCACGAGTCGAGGTCTGGGTGGAGGTCGCGCTCCTTCCAGTCCTCTGGCAGCCCCGGCGCGTGGTAGCCGACCCGGTCGGCGAAGTCGTCCCAGAAGAAGTCGAACCGGGAGACTAACTCGAGGTCGAGCGCGATCTGCCAGTCCGCCGCGTCCATGTCGCTGCCCGCGGCCCACTGGTCGAACGCCTCCTCCCACGCGCCCTCGCGGAGGAGCGCTTCGAGGTCGTCGCGGCGGTACTCGCCGCCAGCCACCTCGGCGTCCTCGTACTCGTTCGGGTCGACGGCGGCGAGTTCGGGAGGCTCCGGCAGGTCGACGTCGAGTGACATGGTCCGTAGTGGGTGCCGACGGGCCAAAACGCTACGGGAACGGAGCGCGGCGAGGCGGTCGCCCCCCGCGTCCGCTCCGATCCGGTCCTTTTACCGCGGTTCCGTTCCGAGGTCGGGTATGAACCTCCGCGCCGTCTCGCGTCGGGTCGGGATCGCCGCCGCGGTCGTCACCGTCGTCGCGCTCGTCGCGCCGTACGCGATCATCACGGGGCCGGAGTACGCGTCGCAGCTCGCGTCCTACTACGCCTCCGGGGCCGTCGGCTGGAGCGGGATCGCGCTGTTCGCACTGCTCGCCGCGGTCGTTATCGCCTCGGTCGAGCAGGGGAACGTCGACCCGGGGACGCTCGCGGGGGTGGCAATCGTCCTCGGGCTCGCGACGACCGCGAGCGCGGCGACGTGGGCGCTCGCGGTCCAACCGACCGCCGTGTTCCGCGACCACCTCTGGCTGGTGTGGCACGCGCCCGCCGTCGTCGCGGTCTCCGTCCCGCTGCCGCTCTCCGCGGCGGTGTACGCCCGAGCGGTGTTGTCGTAGCCGAGACGCCGGAACGCGCGGGACGCCTCTTTTCCGACGCGCGCTCGCCGCCCGCGTCGCCGTCGGCCGGCGAACGAAAGGCCCTTATGCCGCACCCGAATATCGTCGAACGGACTAGGTCGGGCGGTTAGGCCCCGCTCGTTACCCGTAAGGCAGTCTTCAGCGGGGACCGAACAGCGGGCACGTCCGGTCAGACCGGCACGGGCCCCGAGAGCCAACGTGGAAGCCTCGTCCGCCGGGGACAGCGGTCCGTGGCGCCCGCTCGCAGGAGCGGTCCGTCGCGGTTCGTCGGCGATATTGGGTCAGGCGCGGAAGCGAGCAGCCCACCGCCGGACGCCAGTCGCTCGTCGGGTCGCGGGGTGGAGGAGGCAATCGGGATACCCCGTGACGGAACGCCGGGCTACCCCGCCTGTCCGCCATTCATACGCTGCTTCGTTCGACGAGTGGTGATGCTGTGACGCTACGGTCGCCGGTGTGAGCGTCGACACGGCGAGCGTTTATTTATACGTAAAATCACCCTCATCCGGGCTCCAGTTATACGCAATTGACGCCGCCACGCTGAGCAACCTCGAACACCCAGCCGCTCGGCTGTCTGACGATACCATTTATGAATTATCGATCGAAACGACCACCACCGAAGCCCCAGCCGCGAGCCCCGCCCCGCACAGCGACCGCGCCTCACACCTCCCCAGCCTCGTCGGCGGTCCTCCGCTCCGCTCCGGACCACCGACTCCCTCGCGCGTGCTCCTCGCG